>JAQUHL010000003.1:0-8858 GCA_028683635.1 Candidatus Cloacimonadota bacterium | reverse complement strand
CGGTGGTCATTACAATAGCATTGAAGAGCATCGCAGAAACCAATACAATTCCCACAGAGATCTCTCCAATTCCAGCGATCAGAACCACAACCGGCAACCAACAAAAGGGGGAGATGTGCCTGAAGAAATTCACGACAGGTTGTGCAATCGCCTGGATCTGCTTCTGTTTAAAACACATATAACCAATTATGACTCCCAATATCCAGGAAAGGGCAGTCCAACCTAATACTCTGGATAGCGTTACAACGATATCAATGAGCATATGGTTCATTTGAACTGGTCCGAATAGATTACTTTGGGGTACACACGTCTATCCTGATAACCGGATTTGATAAAGTGCTCCATCATTTGTTGCTCGAAATCCCTACCCTCCCTTTCCAGACCAATACTGAATACTGTATGATTAAGGGCTTCATGTGCCTGAGCTTGATTCAATCCGTAGCTTGTACAGGCGAATTCCATCACGGCTTGGCTACGTCGATTCACTTCCTTTATAGCAGATTCGAGGACGGGGATCAAGGTTTGGAATTTTTGTTTTCGGGGCGTCGTAAGGCTTAGTGTATTGATTACCAAATCACAACATGGGTGCTTTGGGTATGATTCACTAAACCAGTGGATAACTTTGAATTCGGGAGCAAGTTTTTGGATAAGAGGTACATAGATCACGATTGCAGAGACATCTCTATTCTTCAGGGCTGCTATCATTTCATTGGGTGTGCGAAAATACACAATCTGGAAATCAAGGGAATTCTGCTGGATATAATCATCCAGTAACACCTCAATACTGGAAGCTCTCAGAGTTCCGATTTTTTTGTGATTCAGATCTTCCATAGAGCTGATAGTACTATCTGCCACTATACCATCTGTTTCCCTTTCAAAGAAGGAGACTATCTTGAGTGGATATCCCCGGCTTGCTGCATTATAAGCATAGGTAAATGGCAAGATCCCGAAATCTATGTTTCTGGATATCATGGCTTCCTGTAGTTCCCACCCAGAAGTAAATTCTATCAAGCTGTAATCTGATCGATCGATCATTTCTTGCGAAAAAGCAAAGCTAAGAGGAAGGTGGTCGATCGATGGTTTGATGATTCCTATCCTTAGTTTACTTTCGTCTTGTTTGCAACCCAAGAGCAGAACTATAAATGCCATCAAAAAGAGATATCTACGCATAATCATCTCCATATAACAAAAGCCACCCTGGCTCTTCAGTCAGGGTGGCAAAGTAATATAAGCCTATTGCTTAACTGTTTATCTTCTGTATCTACAATTATAGTCTAATCATACAGAGCTTGTTTGGCAAGCATAACTACAAGGTTATCTCCACCCAGATGCCCAAGCGCAGTATCTTGGTACCGTCATCCCTCTTCTTATCAGTATTGATTTCATACCCCCCGGTTAATCCGCCACGGATATCCGAATTGAATTGATATGTCGCTGCAGGAGTGAACACAAGGCGGGTAGTATTGCGATCCACCACCGAGGCATCTCTTCCGATAGTCTCATCAAAACTCTCTTCATATTGGATGGAAAGGCTGGATGTAAGCTCGTTCCGGATGTGAATTCTTTTGTTAGTAAGAGGGATCTTAAATCCTTTACCGGCTCTGTATGAATAGGTAAAGCTGCTGCTGATGCCTTTGGAATCAGACGTCCTGAGGATCTCATAGCTTTCCATGTCTGTAATGTTTTCGGATTGAGTCATAACCAGACTGACATTGGTTGAGACGGCGTTTAGGACATTTGTTGTGACACCGATCAGAGGATTGAAGGATTGAGTCTTCGTTTCCTGCTTGGGTTTGCTGAAATTGATGTTCCCAGTTTGGCGGATGTTATATTGATATCCGGTGTTCAATCTCATATTGGCGAGAAACTTGGAGACTCCTATCCACTGATCGACTTCATTGAGGGTAAGAGTAACATCAGGAAAGGTTTGGGATATGGTCTGGGTACTGGCTGTAGAATAACGTTTATTATCTGTGTAAGAGAAGTTTATGTTGCTGTCCAGAGTTCTGCTGAAAGCAATGCCAGAAGCAAAAGTCAGAGTATTGTCATCCGAAATGGAATCCAGAAAATCCCTTTCTACGGAGTGGGGGAGGGCTAATTGGAAGGCAAAGGGAGGGCGATCTTGCTTGCGAGTATAGACCATACCATACGAGTTCTGGAAGGATGCGTTGATATTCTTGATTTTGGTGAGGTACTCCACCAAAGTTGCAGGAAGGTTAAATTCAGGGCGGGGCTCTTTTGGTTTATCTTTGGGATCTTGTTTGTCTTTGGGATCCGAGTTTCCAAAGTCATCTTTTGGTTTATCATTGTTTTTCTCCCAATTCTGAAGGTCTCTTGAATCGAGTAATTTCTTGATTTCTTCCTCACTTAGGTTGTCAAAGTTAGTATCCATTTCTTTCAATTTCTTCTGTTCTTCTTCGCTTATTTCAGCTTTTTCCCCAAGTTCTTTCACCGGAATTGTTTCTTTATCTTTGGGTTCAGAAGATGCAGAAGGTTTTGCAGGACTCTTGGCCCTGATCTTTTGTGCCCAGCTCGTGAGCCAGGTTGAATTCATCAGGCCGACATTTGCCCTGAAGGTTCTTTGGCTGTTTCCATCCTTTTCATAGACATCCACATAACCCTCTGGAGTGGATTGTGAATATTTCTTTTGATACTCGGTATATTTTGCAGTCGTTGCCGTGGTTATGTTCATGATGCGGGGGAAGTAGTTTGGGTTGTAGTTCAAGCCTAAATCCTGAACGTATTCTGTTTGTTTGCCTATGTTTATAGACCAGAGCGAATCTCTCTGGAGGAGATCTCGCTTGGTGTTCAATCTGATTGTGGAAGTAATGTCATTGGTCAGGTTCCAGTTTATGCTGTTATCTGTTGTGAGAGTTTTGGATCGGATAGTTTGAGCTCTGGGATACCAATTGGCACCGGTGGTACGGTTTTCCCAATTGAAGCTTTTGGGTTCAGTGCTATTTATCTGAAAGCTATTGTTCCAATTGGATGGGAGATAGGTAAACTTATAGTTCTTCCAAATCGTAAAACTGGATTTATCTGCCGGGAAAGCAAGGTTGTAGTTCAGCACAGCACGCCAGGTGAGGGTTGTATCCCGAGTGGTGGGAGTATTGCGAAAAGCTTGTTCCACTCTGCCACTCAGGGAAGTTCTGTGTAGGGTATAGAAGAGGATTTTGTTCTTGGGAGCCGTGCGTTGGCTGAAAGCAACATCTGCCGCATAGATCAGAGTTTCGTTTTTCTCCCTTGCTTTTTCCACAGGATCTGTGATATCATCCCGCAGCAGATCCGAATTTGCCCTGTAACGTGGAATACCAATACTGTAATTCCGATTTAGATTCAGGGGGATATCGAGATTCCAGGAATTTGGGAAGAACTTATTTATGAAGTATTTGTTAGTTATGTTCAAAGCTGTGGTTTCTGTGAAGCTGCTTTGTCTGCCACGCTGGATAACGGGATTGAAGTTTTCGCTTTTTTGTTCGAAATCAACGTCTAAAGTAATAAAATCTGCAAGAGATGTGTTGAATGTGAGTCTCTTCGCCCAGCCGATATCATCATAAGGATCTGCCACCCTGAGATCGTTGAAAAAGACAGTGCCGCTATAGGGACCAGTCATCAGATCACTATTATTCAATACTCCAAAACAGATTTCCCGGATGTTTGTGAGGGTTGGATTTCCCCGGATGGAGTAGGTAGTGTTGCCAATCGTGGTATCAGCCGGGGTTGATGTTGTGGTAAATTGTTTTAGGGTTGTGATGTCTCCCAAGGGATATGAAAACTCAATCCAGGAGTATTTGTCCATCTTGCTCCTGTTTGGTATGATGCCCACCTTTTGGCGGATCTGATAGTAATTTGTGGAGTCTGCTCCCACCCTGAAGACAATCTCCATCGAATCGTTGGTAGCTGCAGTGTTCAATCCTTCAGGATATACCCAGAATCTAAGGCTGCCATAGGAAAGCAGGTTATAGGAATCGAGCATCCGCTGTCTCAATAGAACCTGAGTATCCGGCATCAGATTGTTTATTGTGAGGGATAAAGCAGATTCAGAGGATTCTTTGTCGTCCTCCATGTAGGTGGTACCTTCGGGAGATGTGTAGGTGGCACCGTTTTTTTGATTGTTGACTATCCCAGAAATGTACGAAGTATTTGTCACGGCAAGATCTGCATCTGAAAACCAGTTGCCATCCAAGTCCCTAACCAGGAAGTCCTGCCATTTGTTTCCCACGATATTTACATCGGCAATCAGAACTTTTGCCTGGCTGTCGGTTTCCACTCTCAAGCGGGTGTAGGAAATTTTCTTTAGATTGGGAGGCGTTCCGCTACCTACGTTGTTCACGATGTTATAGGCATCAGGGTCGGCGAGAGGGATGCGGTAAAGCCTCCATCCATAGTCATTTATAGATTCCAGATAGCGATCGTCGTTGAGAGATATTCCATAGCTGAAATAGCGATCGAGGGTATCGAGCACTCCGTCCCCGTCCAGATCCTCGGTATCGAGCACTCTGTTTCCCTCTGTACCATTGATGTAGGGATAATCATTATCCTGTCCCTGTTCATCAGATGCAAGATCATTGGGATCGTGTCCTGGCTGGCCGTGTGCAATGCCATCCAGCCCAAGATCCTCATCGATGGTGAGTACGCCGTCACCATTTTTATCTTCAGTGTTTCGGTTATTAAATCCTCCGAACTCAGTATAAAAATCCTCATTCAAATCGCCCAGATCGACCTTCAGAATGGTATTGGGCGTTGAGCTGCCCTGCACTCCTTCCACCCTTACCAGAAGCTCGATGTATTTTTTGGCAGAGAAATCAAGCTGATTACCAATATACTTCATTACCCCACCCCAACTCCACACATCCGAGCCAGGAATATTCAAGTTATTGGGGAAGACTTTCATGGCAAGCACCGAGGCTGTCTCTTTGCGTTCTTTGTCGGTCAAAGTATTGGGGTCTTCGATTTGTTCCCTGAGGATGTTTTTGGGATTGTACCAATTCGTTCTTCCTTTGGCGAGGTTGGTCTCAAAGGGTTTGCTGCCCAAAACCCAGGTGGAGTGGCTTATTCCCAGGGGATAAGAATCCACGATGGATTCCATATCATCAATATATGCGATCCTTTTTTTCCCGTTGGGATCACCATACAGTTTGGGTATTGTGACTGCCATTTCTCCGGATAGGGCAAGTCTGGATTCTGCTGATGTACTGATAAGGGGTAATGCATCCACCCATGTGGTAATGAACTTGGGCTTCAGGGTAATGCTGCCATCGATATCAGCCAACCACATTTCAATGTTTTCGTTGCCAATCTTGGGACGTCTTTCATTTACAGATTCACTTCTATAAATCAGGGTCCCGCCCAGTTTGGCATTATCAGTAATTTCCCAATTTGCCCTGATTCCAGCCAGAGATTTGCGGGCAACATCGAAGATACTCCTGAATTCATAATCAATTTCTATCCTGGCATCAGGATCTTTGCCGGCAGCAGTGAGGAAGGTTATTCTCCCAAAATCATAATCCACGAGGTAATCGACATTTTCTCTTTGCTCAGTGCCATTGACCTTTACCCGGACGCTTCCTTTGAGAAGCCCTCCCTGGGCCAGATCAATTGCATCACGGCCGATCTTACCCTTGACGGACATATACATGTTGATGTCGAGATAGCTAACATTCTCGTTTTCTTCCTGATAAGGCTGAATATCACCAAAGGGCAGGAAGGGATTGAGCAGTGGGAAGATAACCAATCCCGATGAGAGGATCACTGTGGAATCGTCTCCGTTGATGATGGAATCACCATTGGTATCGAGCCTCAGGTAATCCGCATACGTGCCCAATCCTCCCACAGCCAGGCTATCCGGGAGGTTGTAGTTCCTGGTTCTATCCTCGTTCTCATTATAGATTTCCAGATAGAAACCATCGTTTTTAATGTTGGTTTTGTTCAGGTTGAAAACATTACGCATCTGGTAATGCCAGATATTGTCCGGGTTTTGAGGATTTTGCTTGTCGTAAGCATAATATTCCTGGTTGCGACGACGGATAACACTCACATGCAATAGTCCATCCTGCGCGTCGCTATTAGGTGGAACTGGTTGAAGATTTTTGCCCACATATCTCACGCCTAGGGAAGCTCGTCGTTCTATTGGTCTGAGGATCTGGACGATTCCTGCATCATAGTCTGTAATAAAATCCGTCCCTTCCACCAGTTCTTCCCAATATGGGGTAAAGAGGATGTTGTTGCCATCCATGATATCGTCACCAGGAGTGTACATATAGTTGTTATCGACAATGGCATCATCAAGATAGAGTTTCATGGTTCCATATTCTGGCAGCAGAGCCGGATTCTTCTTTTGCCATGCTCCAAAATCATCCATCTTAATGGAATTATCTGCCCATCCTGGAGGGATATTTGTGTCAGCTTCACTGTAAAGGTCATACAACTGGTAAGGATCAGTGATGAAATACATCGTTCGGGGAGCATAATCCCGGCTGCGAAAGATTGTGGAATCAGCCTGGCTTTGTCCCACATAGGTCTGAGTATTCTTCTTACCTTCCTCCTTGGAAGCTATCATAGTAAGATCGAGGTTGCCATATTTCCATTTGGATGTGATACCGAATAGGCCCTGCGAACTGGATGAATAGCTGATGTATCTTGAGCCGCTCAAAGCAAGCGAGATATTACCAGCTTCAATGAGCTGGATGATTTCGTCTTCATAACCTGTATACTTGATATTCACGTTGTTGGGATCGAAAAACTGTTCATCCTGCTGGGAGTTGTATTTCAAATTCACGGAGATTTTTTCGCCAATAGTGCCGGTGAGCCGGATATTGGTTTCCTGCTTCATCTTAAGATCGAAAGTACTCTTGTTTTCAGTCTCGTAGATGGGCACTTGCTTGCGTTTTGTACTGCTTCCCTCAAAGGATATCTTTTGGGTTCCGTCCAAGCTCAGCCTGCCGGCTTTGCTGCCCAGTACTTTTTGAACAGCCTTGGGCACAGCAATTTTAGGTAATTCAATGGTGAAATCTTTGATCAAGCCTGCCTGGGTGGTTTGCGTGGATTGAGTCTTTTGTGTAGCCCTTTCTCTAATGGATTGCAAAAACACCTTTTTTCTCATGGCTGCAAAATAGCTATCAAAAGAGACCGTCACGTCCTCAATGATTTTGGTATCTCCCACCTTGGTACTGATAATTACCTTTTGGTCTTCAAAGAGGATTTTTTCCTTGCTATCAGGGGCGAAAGTATTGATCAAAAATGGGGCTTTTCGCTCATAACTGAGACCGTTGTGGAGCTTATAGATATCCACTTTATTGTTGATGCGGGGGAAGTATCCTTCCAGGTACAACCTTGGATAAAACTGATTTGCCGATAGACTTATCCAGCAAAGCAAAATCAGGATAAAAAGTAACAAACGCCAGGGCATATTCTCAGGCAATGATTTCCCTTTTCAGAGCAAGGAACAAACCGTCCAGGGTGAGAGTTTTGTCTATCAGATCTACAGATCGGGTGAGTGGAAAGATCAGATCAGCAATGCCACCAGTTATGATGGTTTTGATCGGAGCAAGATGTTTATACTCTTCTTTAAGCCTGATCAGGAATGCTTCCAGCATCAGAGCATGCCCGGATACTATTCCGGACAGGAGTGCCTCCCGGGTGTTTGTCCCCAAGGTCGAAGTTGGAGAACTGAGTTCAATCTCACTAAGCAGGGTAGCATTTTCGAAAAGATATTGTGCTCCCGTTTTGAGCCCGGGAGCGATTGCCGTGCCGATGAAATCTCCGGCTGAACTTACGAGCTGAATGGTCGTTGCGGTTCCCAGATCAACTATCAGACAATTACTCTGATACTTCTGCCAGGCAGCATAAGCATTGGCGACGAGATCAGAACCAATGAATCCCGGATCCTCTGCAGGATATTTCAGCCCCAGATCCGAATAGGCATTGATCTCGACCACTTTCGCTGAAGAATACTTCTGGAACAAGTGCAGCCAGATCCTGGAAAGCTCCGGCACCACACTACCCAGAGCAACGTATGCTATCGTATTCAGTTCATATCCCTTGAGAAGCGGTTCCAGCAGACTGAAGTATTCATCTGCCGTACGCTTCCTGGATGACTGAAAGCGCGCAAACCAGCTCAACTTTTCCTCTTTATAGATACCGCAAACAATATTGGTGTTACCGATATCCACGACAAGGACTGCTTCCATTATCGAATTTCTTAGCATAAACCCCGCTCAATCATTGAATTAGGAAAGATAAAAAGCTTGCAGTCAGGTTCAATCGCTATATTTTGAATAGCTGCTTTTGTGTCAATGATTTTCCTCTTCCAGACTTAGCTGCTGTACCCGCCTTACATTTTTCATTTCCCGCATCAGGAGTTGGATTATGGTTGACAAATGTGCCACTCCAAGAATTTGGATTCACTATACAATACGCAATAATCATTACAAAATAGATAAAAAATGGAGACAAAATGGAAAAAATGCCCTACGCCGAACCCTGGCGTATCAAGATGGTCGAGCCTCTCAAGGTTCTGACGCGGGACGAGCGGGAACACAAAATCAGAAAGGCTGAATACAACCTCTTCAATCTTGCTGCGGAAGATGTTTTTATAGATCTTCTCACCGATTCCGGAACTGGAGCCATGAGTGATTTGCAGTGGTCTGCTCTGATGCGGGGCGATGAAAGTTATGCCGGTTCCCGCAGCTTTCTGAGAATGAAAGATACCATTACCAGCCTTACTGGATTGCCCTATGTGATTCCCACTCATCAGGGCAGGGCGGCTGAAAATGTTCTCTTCTCGGCGATGATCAAAAAAGGAGATATCATCCCCGGAAACTCGCATTTCGATACTACCAAAGGGCACATCGAATTTC
>JAQUHL010000152.1 GCA_028683635.1 Candidatus Cloacimonadota bacterium | reverse complement strand
AGGTTATGTGGGGATCCGTCGCTCCCGCAGGCTTTTGAAATATGCCCTTTCCCGCCTGGAAAATATCTACAATGAAGTAAATAACTTCTATCAGCACAATGCAGTGCGCCCTGAAGTGGTGGAAACCAGAAACATGGCGATTATCTCCATTGCGGTGATCAGATCCGCCCTCAGCCGTAAAGAAAGCCGGGGTGCTCACTACCTGATAGATTATCCCGAGCGTGATGATGAGAACTACCGCAAAGACACCATTATCTAATCATCCTTGCCTTACTATTGTGCAGGATTTACCTCCCCAGGTAAGTATATACTGAAGTATGAGAACGCAAGAGACCACGACAAGGGACTATCCAGGATACTTCATCACCTTCGAGGGAACGGAAGGAAGCGGTAAAAGCACCCAGGTCAAACTATTGGCAAAAGCTCTGGAGGAAGCGGGCAAAACCTGTTTTCTTACCCGCGAGCCGGGAGGCCCCCCCATCTCCGAAGCCATCCGGTCAATCCTGCTAAATCCCCAGACTCCTGAAATGCTCCCCGAAACCGAGCTTTTGCTCTATATGGCAAGCCGCTCCCAGCATACTGGTCAATGGATCCTGCCTGCCCTAAACCAGGCAAAGATCGTGATCAGCGATCGTTACAACGATTCCACCATTGCCTATCAGGGAGCTGCCAGAAACCTGAACCAGAGGTTCATATCCACCCTGGCGAAGTTTGCCACCTTCCACACTACTCCGGATCTGACCATCCTGATCGACCTGCCTGTGGAAGAAGGGCTGAAACGAATTCAAAACCGTACCCTCGATCGCTTGGAACTGGAATCCATCAGGTTCCACCGCAAAGTGCGCTCCCAATATTTATCTATTGCCAAAAAACAGCCACATAGATATCTTGTTATCGATGGGCAAAAAAGCCCGCAACAAATACACGAAATCATCAAAAATTCCGTATTTGCATTGATAGGAGTTTAACATGTCCAGACCCAAGCAAAAGCTTGCCCTGCTAACGATTCTCAGCATTTGGATTCTATCCGGAACCCTGTTGTTCATTGCCACCGGAGCCTATGCTCAAACTCGCACCAACAATTCTGACATATATTCGCAGCTCAAGCTTTTCAACGAAGTCCTGATGCGTCTTAAACAAAGCTATGTAACAGATTTATCGGATAGTGAACTGATCGAGGCTGCCATCAAGGGCATGCTCGATTCCGTTGATCCACACACGAATTATTTCACACCGGATGAATTTTCGGATTTCACCACCAGCACCCGCGGAGAATTTGGTGGTCTGGGTATCCAGATCGATAAAAAAGGTGATTATATCACCGTCATTTCTCCCATCGAAGGCACTCCTGCTTTCAGGATGGGCATCACTGCCGGGGATAAGATTGTCAAGGTGGATGGTGAAAGCATTGTCGGCATGAGTACCGATGAAGCCATCAAAAGAATGCGGGGTGAAATCGGCACCAAGGTTACGATCACCATCAGCCGCCCCGGAGTTGCCAATCCCCTTGATTTCCTGATCATCCGGGAAGCCATCAAAATTCGCAGTGTTCCCTATAGCTTTGTTCTGGATAACCGGGTGGGATATATCAGAATATCCCAGTTCAACGAAAACACATCCCGGGAACTGAGAGAAGCCCTTGGCAAGGTGGAAGAGGAAGGTATCAAAGGGCTTATCATCGATCTCAGATGGAATCCCGGCGGGCTCCTCGACCAAGCGATCGATACCGTCAACGAATTCATCGGAGATGGAAAACTCGTGGTGGAAACCAAAGGCAGAATGAACAACACCAACCGCCAATATTATACCCGCTTCAGTATCAAGGAAAGGAACTATCCGATCGTGGTGCTTGTAAACGAAGCCTCGGCAAGCGCATCCGAAATCTTTGCCGGTTCCCTGCAGGATTGGGATAAGGGGTTGGTGATGGGGAAGACGACTTTCGGTAAAGGATCCGTGCAGCAATTGTATCCCCTCAGCTACGGATACGGGATCAAAGTAACCACCTCATATTACTATATCAAATCTGGCAGATGCATCCATAAAACCCTCACGGATAAGCTTTTGAAAGGTGAGGAAGTGAGCAAGGAAGAGCTCGATACCGAGAAGGAAAACAATCACAAGGAAGTCTATTACACCGTAAACAACCGTAAGGTCTATGGTGGAGGCGGCATTACCCCTGATATCGAAGCTGAATCAGATTTCCTCACCACCTTCGGGGTCGAACTTCGCCGCAACAACCTGTTCTTCGATTTTGCCGTGGATTACCTGGTTAAAAATGATCATCAGGCCACCAAAGATTTCTACGTCTCGGACAGGCTGTTCAATGAATTTCTGGAGTACGCCCGGGATAAGAAAATAGAGTTTAATCAAGTCGATGTCGATAGTGCTGCCACCTTCATCCGCACCTCGATCCGCAGCGAAGTAATCGGCAAAGTCTTTGGCGAGCAGGAGGCTTATAAAAACTCCATCAGCCAGGACAGACAGCTCAAGGAAGCTATAGCCCTTTTTGATAAATTCAACACCATGGAAGAGATGTTCAGCCACGCAGCAACCCTTAGAAAGGAGGATTAAATGGCCTTTGATTCCACCCTCCAGCAAATGACTATCTTCGCTGTCGACGACGATTCCGTCAATCTCAAACTGCTCAATACCATCCTGCTCCAAAGCGGATTCCTCACAATCAAGCTCTTTTATTCCGGGGAAGCCATGCTGGCAGAGCTGGCACACACCATTCCCGATCTGATTCTGCTCGATATCATGATGCCCGGGATGAGCGGCTACAAGATTCTCGAAATCCTCAAAGGTGATGATCAGCTAAAACATATCCCCGTCATTATGATCACTGCTGCCCCCCTGGAAGAAGAATTGGAACCCCTGCGCAGGAGCTTTGAGCTGGGAGCCATGGATTATATCTCCAAACCCTTTGCCTCCGTGGAACTTCTGATGCGGGTGCAATCTGCCCTCAGGATCGAGAAACAGCGTAAGGATATCATCGCTGCAAACGAGACGATCAGCTCGCTGAATAAGCTCCTGCCCATCTGCTCATATTGCAAAAAAATCCGCTCCGACAAAGACTATTGGGAAGAGGTCGAAGTCTATATTTCCGAGCATACCGATACCTTGTTCAGCCATAGCATCTGCCCGGATTGCTACCAAAAACATATCAAACCACAATTGGACGAACTCAAGAACAAAAAGTAAGCGCTGAGAACTTCGAGGTTCCTGGCCTCTCCGCTATCCTTGCTGAGTTTTCTCGTTGTAACAGGCCAGGATCTGGCAGTCAAAGATCAGTTTATAAGTGGATGCCTCTTAAGTTTCCAAAGGGATAGCTGATGTCACACGTATCCTTAGCAATTTTCAGTGAAGCCTGGGATCAGAGCTCTGATGCCGGACTCTCTGCCTTCCTGGCTCGCAGAGCCCAGCTCTTTCCCCATCTTTCCCTTGATCTTTCCTCACCCCTTTCCTCCTCCTGCCTTTTCATCCAAAGCTCAATCCATACAAAGCTGATAAGAAGGCGCATAGACACCTGGGATCTGATCCTCGAAAGCAGCACTGATTTTCTGGATGAGCCCTGCCTTGCGCACCTTTTGAGCCAGGTGCAGGCTCCCAAGCTTGGCAGCCCTGAGCTTAGAAAGCTCTGGAACCAGACCTTTTCTCTCAAGCGACACAGCTTTTTCCTTTTGGCTCTGAACCGGGATAGTGGCCTTGTCCTCTTTGCCTGCGATGCCCTGACAAGGCTGCCGGTGTATCTTTACTGCGAAGCAGGACGAATGGTTCTGGGCAGGGATATCGGCTTCTGCAAGCTGATGTCTGCCTCCTGGACACCGGATAAACTCTATCTTGCTCTCAATACCATCTTTGGCTACGTTCCGGGCCGGGGAACCTTCTATCCTGCTCTTGATACTCTCAAACCCGGAAGCATAGGTTTGTTTGTAGCCCCAGAGGGAAAGCTTATCCTCTCGGAGGATAGCCTCCTGCGCTTTCCCAAACCGGACACCAGCGGAGGGATCAAACCGCGCTGTAAGGAGCTTGTACAGCTTTTTGAAGAAGCGACTTCACTTCTTACCAAAGACCAAAAGCCCATCCTTGCCCTGAGTGGTGGCTTGGATTCCAGGGCTCTGGGAGCAGCGCTGAATAACGGAAAAATCAAATACGAAGCCGTCACCTATCAGGATGCAGAAAATACCGCCGCTCTGGACGTCCGCATCTCACTCTTACTTGCCAAAGCCCTCAAAGCAAATCATCAACTGCTTACCCTGAGCCAGGAAACTCCCCTATCCTTCTCCCGGATGTTCGAGCTTAAGCAGGGGATAAACTATCTGGGAGTGTCCTTTCTCCTGGATTTCATGGTGCAGCTTCTTGAGTTTTATCCCCAAAGCACCATGTTACTTACCGGCGACGGAGGAGATAAACTTATGCCCTGCCTTCTTCCGGAAGCGCAGATCAAAAATGACTCTGCTTATCTGGACTATCTTTATGCTCATAATGCTCAGTTTCCGGTGTATATGATCTGCGGGCTGTTTGCTCTCAAACGCTCGGATGTGGATGCCTACCTCCTCGATCTTGCAGCTACTTACCCTGCGGATAGTTATGCTCAGCGATATAAATATTTCCTGCTTGCTGAACGGGGTGGACGCTGGCTCTTTGAGGGAGAAGACCGCAATCGGATTTATCTGCCTTCAGAGACACCATTCTATGATTATGATTTTTACCGGGCTGCGCTTTCCGTTCCCGATTCCTGGAAAAAGAATCTGAAGCTCTATCGCCTCTTTCTTGAATATCTATCTCCAGCAATTGCCAACGTACCCAATGCCAATAATATGCTGCGTCCTGATCAAATCGGATATTCGCTCATCCAGACGGCCATCAGTCTGCTCCGTAAAAGCTCCGCAATCCGCAAGTGGCGAACCAGAACTCACAACCAAAACATCCGTTTCACCTCCCAGAATTGGATCATCTCATCATCCCTGAACCTTCTGGAAAATCAATCCATCTCCACATACCTCAATACCGGACACCCCCTCTGGAAAGAAGAAAACCTCCGTAAACTCTCCCGCCTCCAGCTAAACCTCCTGTTTACCACCCTTTCAATCCTCTCCAGCGGACAGGACTCCAATCCCCATTCGGACCAACTCTGGTCATAACTTCAATAATACAGTTTCCACTTTGAAACAACATAATCAAACGGGGCATGGGGCGGAGCCCCATACAATATTGGGTGGTGGGCTGGGCATGGATTATGTCATTTCAAACTAAACACGATATAAGACCATTGATTAATGGGTTGTAGGACGAAGCCCTACCCCTTTAAGAGTGGTGGGCTGGAATAGATTATAAAAAACCTCACAACCAGCATATTTGGAAGTCTGTGTTTCGATAAATCGGGTTG
>JAQUHL010000151.1 GCA_028683635.1 Candidatus Cloacimonadota bacterium | reverse complement strand
GAAACGGCACTGCTGAGAATCCCTTCCAGGTTCATGATGCTACTCAATTGAATGAACTGCGTCAATACCTGGGAGCAGCTCACACCAATGTAAGCTTCATACAGACTGCAGATATTGATCTCACAGGAATCTCCTGGATGCCAATTGGAACCCAGGCTAACGCTTTTTTTGGTGATTTCGATGGTAATGGCTTCAAAATCCGCAACCTCACAATAAGCCTACCCACCACGGATTATATTGGTCTCTTTGGATCGACGAATACTTCCGTATTCACCAGAATAGCATTAGAAAATGCAAGCGTTACAGGTAATCTCTTCACTGGAATCATGGCAGGACAGGTTATCTCATCCACAATAGACCGTTGCTATACAACAGGTTCCGTTACCGGAAACAACAACGTTGGCGGTCTTTGCGGACAGAACAACGGTTCCTTCTTCACAGGATCTTTCTCCAGAGCAAATGTTTTCGGCGTGAATTCCATCGGTGGATTCCTCGGAACCAGCAGCAGTACCTTCAATCCTGCACTCGTGAATTGTTTTGCCTCCGGGAATGTATCCAACACAACCACTGGTTCCCTGATCGGTGGTCTTATCGGTGCCGTGTTCAGTGGTCCCGTGCAGAATTGTTATTCCATCGGCGCTGTGAATGGTATTGGTACATCAGTAACCTTATGGGGTGGTTTGATCGGAAATTCACTGATTGCAATCTCTAATAGCTACTATAATACTGAAACCTCCGGAAGAACAGACAGCAACCGTGGCTTGCCAAGAACAACGGATGAAATGACCTTCCCCCATGCCGTTAACACCTACATCGGCTGGAACTTCGATACAATCTGGGCTCCCGATCTGGCTGGAATGAATGGTGGATATCCTTACTTGAGAAGCTTTGTGAATACCGTCGAAGCTGGAGAAGTGACTGTGATAGTTCCCGATAACGTTGTCCATGTACCTGAAATAAACGAATCTACCGCAGTGGTTGTTGCCCTGCCCAATTACTCAAATCTCACAAATCTGACAGTTATTGGCTTCACCGGAACCGGCGCTGCCGATCTGGTGGTTTCAGTTGGGGCTGGGAACTGGTATGGACTGGTCTATTTCAATAGCTCCTGGCACACCTCAACCCCTGCCTTCATCGAGGGACCTGGCGTCCTTACCTTCGCCGGTGTGGAGTTTAGTGCAAAGGGAGATGTGATCGTGGTTCTTTCCGAAGATATTGATCCCACCCTGCCAGTAGAACTGTCTTCTTTTGATGCAGTGCTCACGGCAGAGCTGTTTGTGAACCTTACCTGGGTGAGCGAATCCGAAACCAATCATTCCGGATACAACGTCTTCCGTAACCTGGAAAACACTCTTTTAACCGCAATCCGGTTAAACCCAGGTTTGATCTCCGAGGGAAACCAAACCGGCACACAAACCACCTATAAATATACCGATATGGAAGTTGAGGCAAACGCGACCTATTATTACTGGCTGGAAAGCGTTGATCTCGATGGCAGCAGCAGTTTCTACGGACCCGTTTCCATCACTCTGAACAACCAGGATCCGGGACAGGAGACTCCCCAATTGCCCATGGTAACCGAATTGCTCAATGCCTTCCCCAATCCCTTCAATCCTCAGACAACAATCCGCTATTCTATCCGGGAAGCTGGTGAAGTGAAGATCGCAATATACAACCTTAAGGGTCAGATGATCCGCAGCTTCACAAACAACCACTCCCAGGCAGGATACTTCAATGTGATCTGGGATGGATACGACAGCCATGGCAATGCCGTTGGCTCAGGGATGTATCTGTATCGGATGAGCAGCTCAAACTACAGCGCAACCCGCAAAATGCTACTCTCAAAATAAGTTCCCTTAACCCATCGCATAAAAAGTAGGCGGTGTCCCCCACCGCCTGCTAATTTTTTTGCGCTAAAGAGCTTGCTAATCCTCAAGTGCTCACATAGATATCAGGGAACCTGAAGAAGCTTTACTTTACCAGGGGAATACCGATTGTGAAGGCGACTCCACCCTGCGGACGGTTTCTGTGCTCAAGAGTGCCATCAAACCTGTTAACGATTTGCCTCACAATTGCCAAGCCAAGCCCCATATTCTCGTTTTTATTTTTGGTTGTGTAGAACGGCTCATAGATCCGGGCACTGATATCATCCGTCATTCCTGGTCCATTGTCCTGAACTTCGATATATGCCCAATCGCCCTTTTTGTTGCTGGAAAGGCTGATTATCTTATTCTTTTTTTCGGAGGAATCGAGCACCTGAATACTGTTAAATATAAGGTTTATAATCACTTGCTCAACATATATCTGGTTTCCATTCACTGGAAGCTCTTGTTTGGTAGTGGATATCTTCAGATCAATACCATGGCTGGCTATACGTGTGGCAATCAGTAGCAAAGCATTGTCGAGAGCGTTGTTCAGATCAAACACATTTTCCGAATCCGAAACCGGATTTATCCAGAACTCACGCATGTGAACTATGATATCATCCATCCGCTGGGATGATTCAGAGATGTTTTTCACTACGTTAACAATAATCGGGGGCAAATATCCAGGATTATGCCTGTCCCAGAACAGAATGCTATCTGCAGATATCTTGATGGCATTCAGAGGTTTGCCGATATCATGGACGATTCCTTCAGCGATTATGCCGATTGTTGCCAGGCGGGAGGATTTTTCAATCATCCGCATGGTTTCCAGGTCGTTCTTTTCGATCTCGTAGTTCACCTGGATGGCACTAAGCTTTCTGGTTAGCTCCTCGGTGTGCTCCAGCTTTTTTAGTTCTAGGTTTTTTTTGAAGTAATAATAAGCCCTTTCGAAATCACCCAGGTTTTCATAAGCATCGGCTATGGTGGCATAACATCCCTGGAGTGAATTTGTGTATTCAACTAGTTCGGTGATTTTCTCAGCTTTCCTGATGTATAATCCGGAGCGTTTGTTATCCCCGAGGATGTGATATATCTTACTGAGTCCGGAACAGCTATAAATCTGATGTGTATAGGATTTATGTTTTCTGGATTCCTTGTATGATTCTGCAAACTTTTGCAGCGAGGTTTGATAGTCCTGAAGATTATAATAGTTTGAGGCAATGTTCACCAGGGTGGTGAGGGCAACTTCGGTTATGTTTCTTTTTTTGGCAAGCTCGTGTCCCCGTAGCAATAAGTTGAGCGCTTTATCAAAGTCCTTCAGCATTGTATATACGTATCCTGCATTGTTCAGGGAGACAATGTTTTCCGGCGCTTTCTCGATCGAGGCAAGCTGATATTCCAGGGCATGCTCGTAATCACCAATCATGCCATAGACAAAACCGATGGCACCAAGGATATCCGAAGTGAGGATATGGTTGTCGAAGCTCTGGCAATTGTCCAAAGCTTTGATGAGATAATCCAGCGCTTCGGAATTTTCGGAGAGGTTGATCAGATTTGCTCCGGCAATATAGTTCAGGTATGCCTGATGCTTTGTGTTGTTCAGCCTCTTGGCAAGCATGAGCGCTTTCAACACATAGCTTTTAGTCTTCGCTCGCTTCTGATAATGAAAACAGGTGCGAACAAGTTCAACGAGAATCTCAAGCCGGTCGGTTCCGGTTTTTGCCAGAGCGAGTCTGCCTTCCAGTTCAAGGATAGGATCCGGGGTTTCGGTCTGTTTTTTCATTGTTCAATCCTGAAGTTTATTACGGAGTGTGAAACGGCTGATTTCAAGATACTGCGCAGCTTTGCTTTTATTGCCACCAAATTTCTTAAGGACAGCGTTTACTATCTGGCGTTCCAGTTCTCTCATGGGGAAGGATTCCCGGCTCAAATCTATGTGAATTTCGTCGTTTTCTGCGTAGACGGCTTCCGCGCCACCATCCCAATGGGTGAGGTGGTGTGGCTTCAGTTCAATATCATCATGCAAAAGCACGGCAACTTCTATCGTATGTTCAAGATCGCGGATGTTTCCTTCCCAGGCACGGTTTTCAAGGATTTCGATCACCCCTTTGCTGAGGTAGCGGAAGCGTTTCTTTTTCTGCTCTGTAAATCTTGTGAGGAACATTCCAGCCAGGGGAACAATGGCTTCTTTCTGCTCACGCAGAGGGGGAATCGTTATCGAACCCGTATTGATTCTAAACAGCAAATCCCTTCTGAATCTGCCATTTTCGATAAGCCTGTTCAGGTCTTGATTGGTGGCGCAGATCACTCTCACATCAAGTTTGATCTTCTTAATCCCACCAATCCGGTACATTTCCTTGTCCTGAAGTACACGCAAGAGCTTGGGCTGCATTTCAACAGGCATATCACCAATCTCATCGAGGAAAATAGTTCCACCCTGGGCAAGTTCGAGCTTGCCGGGCATCCCCTTTTGTTTCGAGCCTGTATAGGATCCGCCTTCATAACCAAACAGCTCGCTTTCGAAGAGCGTTGGAGAAATGGCAGAGCAGTTGATGCAGATGAAAGGGCTGGTTGTATCGCCTTTTCCGAAGTGAATCATGCGTGCCACAATTTCCTTTCCTGTGCCGGTTTCTCCTTGAATGAGCACTGGGATACTGCGGTCTTTGTGAAATTTACCCGCCGTTGCAGTAATCTTTTTCATCGCTTCAGAGAAGATGCCCACTTTGCCGACCCCAACTATCTCGGCAAAGACAGATTGCAGGTTATGCAACCTGTCCTGGATTTCCTTGGTTGTTTGGGAGAGTTTTTGGTCAAAGTGAGTTCTAAGCTCAAGATTCTCATGGATCAGATCCTGGTGATTGGCGATCTTTTCAACAACGAACGCCAGTTCATCAACGTTAATGGGCTTCAGCAAATAATCATAGGCACCTGCCCTGAGAGCATCAATAGCAGAGCTCATTTTCCCGAAACCCGTGATTATCACCACATCCATACTCCGCAAACGTTCATTCTGCTTGATCTGTTTCAACAGTTCAATCCCGTTCATTTCGGGCATCATCAGATCTGTCAAAAGCATTGGATAGTATTCTTTCTCAAGGATGTTCAAAGCTTCCCGGGCATTGGAACACTCAGTAACGCTGTGTCCGAGGAAATCCACCAGGAAGTTGGCAAGGGAGTTACGGCTGAGCTGGTCGTCGTCAACGAGGAGGATATTCATTGTTGCGCTCCTTTTTGTTTGCTGATGATTGCTGGAAAACAGATCTGGAACAGCGCGTTTTGCTCGGTATCATTCATATAGCAGACTGTGCCTTTGAAGCGGTCAACCACTTGTTTAACAATCACCATACCCAGGGAAAAATCATCCCCCCAATTCATAGCCGAGTAGATATCATCTGAGAGTTCTGCCCTTTCCCGGTAGTGGGTGAAGTTGTCTCGTATCTCAATGTAAGCATGCTTGTTCAGCATTTTGCTTGAGACCTGGATATCCTTTGGTGTTGTATCGCTTCTTTCTGCCTGCTGAAGAATAAAGATAATCAGGTTTATGATTATT
>JAQUHL010000150.1 GCA_028683635.1 Candidatus Cloacimonadota bacterium | reverse complement strand
AGATTCTCCCTAATCTGTAGTTCCAGATCCAAAGCATAATCTGTGGGAAAATTGAAATCATTCATATAAGCTGCCTCGGGGATCGGAAATTCTGCCATACATTACTTAGGATGATCAGACTCAAACCAATGAGTGTGGATGGGTGGATGCTCTCATTGAGGATAGCAGAGATAAAGACCAAAGAAATGATGGGAGTAAGAAAGATCAGGTTGGCAATTTTCGCCGTGCTGGGGGAGAGCTGGAGCGCTTTGTTCCAGATCAGGAAAGTAAGCCCCATTTCAAAAAGCCCCACATACAATCCTGAACCTATCGCCGCCAGAGAAACATCACTTATCAGGATTCCCAAAGCTCCCGTAAGCATGAATCTGAATGCAAGATAAATCCCGATGTATAAAGAGCCCAAAAGAAAGTTCCAGAAGAGCCTTGTCAGGATGGGACGGCTTTCTTTCATGCCAATCATCCAGTACGCTGCCCAGATGAAAGATGATCCGACCGCAAGCGATGAACCCGGCAGATCATCAAATTTCATGCTGATCAGGCTACCCCGGGTGGAGATCAAGATCACAGCAAAAAAGCTGATGGCCAGGGCAATGAAATCCCGATAGCGAAACTTCTGTTTCATATAGATGATGGCAAGGACGGAGAGCACGATAGCCCAAGTATAGTTCAACACCTGTGCTTCCTGTGCCCTGAGCCGGTCATACGCTGCAAACAACACAAGATAATAGGCAAAGGGGTTCAGTAAAGCTGGAATAAGAGATTTTGAAATGTTAGTGCGCAGCGAAACAGCAGGATTCAGAAGGGAAGCATCGCGATCGGGCAGAAGATAAGTCCTGATAATGATGATAATAAGAAGAAACAGAGCGGCAAAGGCGGATGAGACAAACACCAATCCGATCACGGTAAAGTATTTTAGTGCGATTTTAAAGGCTGTGGAGACTGTTGACCAGCAAAGAATTGCCAACCCGGCGAGGAGATAGGCTCGGGACTGAGCTTTCATCGGAAACCAAAACAGCCTGTCTGCAAAACGTGTACAAACAGGCTGTTGAATTGCATCAAAAATCGCATTACTGCATTTTTTTCAGGATATCTATGTATCTGGTTTCGAGAGCTTTGTTTTTGGTCATGTTTGCTCCGAGAATGATGTATTGAACTGCTTCTTTACTGGTTTCATCGAAGGCTCTCCATTTCTCAGCATAAGTGATCAGCTCCGGATAGTTCAGGGTTTTATTTAGCAGATTGCAGATATGGTTATAGTCTGTATCGTCGTCCCGGATTTCCAAAAGGGTTTTGGTGTAACCAATAGCCGCAGCGTCGTCCTCGGAATCCATGGTGATGATCTTAGCGTTGCTAAGGGCATCGATATTGCGGGGGTCGATAGCCAGGATTTCTTTGGTGATGGCCAGAGCATCCTGATTGCGTTCGAGTTCGAAATAACAAAAGGTGATATTCATCAGGATATTGATATCGCGGGGTGACAGTTCTTTGGCCTTCAAGAAAAACTCGAGTGATTTTGGGAAGTCTTTCTTGTTGTAATAGAAAGCTCCTATCTCCTGGAGGACCGGGAGTTCCTTGGGCTTAAGCTCATACAGTTTCAGCAGGTATTCTTCGGCTTTGTCATCGTCATCGAGCTTGGTATCGTAGATTTCCTTGAGTTTGAAAATGGGTTGAAACTTGGTTTTATCGAGAGCGGCTGCGATTTCGAACCCGGCAACGGCATCCATGGTATTACCCAGGCTGAGTTGGCGGTCGGCAGAGTTGTATATTCTTACCCAGGCACCTTCGGAATTCTTCTTCATGGTGCGGATGGAGGCAAGCTCATCATCCTTGGGAGTTTCATAGGTTTCCATCACCGTAATGGCTTTAGCATAGGCTTCATAGGCTTTTTTGTTGTTCTCGATTTCTTTATCGGGATTTTGTTCTCCCCAATAGAGGTATATATCACCAACCCGACGCAGGGCATGAGCATGCTCGGGATTGTCCTGCAGGACTTTCAAATAGGATTCAAGGGCTTTTTCCACGTTTTTCTGCTGATAAAAGACATCAGCATCCAAGAGGTTGATCTTGGCGGTGGGGCTGAGTTTATGCCTTTGTACCGCACAGGCAGAAAGCAGAGCAAGCAGGCACAAAGCAATAATGATATAGTATTTCATATAAAACTCCTTGGGAATGTTTCAATTTTTCCAAGGATAAAAAACAGCGTTTTAAGTCAAGAAAATTCCCTCATCTTCACCTTGCTAAAGTGCATCGTTCACCAGGTTGTGACCGCGTAATACATTATCACCTCCTGCAGAACTGTGCCCTGATCAATTAGCACTTTGCGGATCATAAACCTGCAAGACACATTGTCGTTGACAAGAATCGCAGATACCAAAAATTGGCCGGGTTTACGCCTGTACATCCGGCATAATTGAATATCAATGAGTAACATGAGGTATTAATGTCCGATCCGAATCCTAAGGTTCTGTTATGCGTAACAGGAGGAATAGCAGCATATAAGGCTATCGACCTTCTCAGTATGCTTAAGAAGCAGCACTTTGATGTAAAAGTAATCCTCACCAAAGCCGCCTGTGAGTTCGTTACCCCTCTTTGCTTCCGGGCGCTTAGTGGCAATGAAGTATATACGGATCTCTTTACTGCCGGCGATCCCATTCCGCACATAAATCTGGCTGGATGGGCGGATATTGTCGTCCTTGCTCCTGCCACGGCAAACATCATTGCCAAAGCTGTTCATGGCCTTGCCGACGACCTTGTTTCCTCCACTCTTTTGGCGGCAAGATGCCCACTTCTCTTTGTTCCTGCCATGAACGTCCACATGTATGAGAATCCTGCGACCCAGGCAAATCTGCTGGTTTTGAAACAAAGAGGCATGTTCGTCCTGGAGCCGGATAGCGGTATGTTGGCCTGTGGTTATGAGGGGAGGGGCAAATATCCTCCCAATGAGGAAGTGTTATATAGCATAAAAACCTATTTATCCCACCCCCGGGATCTGGAAGGCAAGAAGATTTTAATCACCGCAGGGGCCACAACCGAAGCCATAGACCCCATGCGCCATATTTCGAATCGCTCAAGCGGGAAGATGGGCTTTGCCCTCGCCCGAGCCGCTGCCTTAAGAGGAGCGGAGGTACACCTGATCCATGCGAATTCATCCCAGGTACTTCCTTTTTATCTGAGCTCCGCCTGTCACACTCCGGAGGCGGACTCCATGTATGAAGAGGTGTTGAATCTTTCCCCTGGGATGGACTGGATTATCAAATGTGCCGCAGTGGCGGATTACAAACCCCTGCAGGCCAGTCCCCACAAGATCAGGAAGGGAGAGGAACTGCTGATCAGGACGACTCCCACCCGGGACATCCTTCTGGAACTGGGGAGAATCAAACCCGCAAACCAGAAACTGATCGGCTTTGCTGCCGAAACCCAGGATCTGGAACTGAGTGCGAGGCTGAAACTAAAACAAAAAAACCTGGATCTGATTATTGCCAATAATCTGGAGGTTAGCGGAAAGGACGAGACCTCGATCAAGCTGATTTCCCCTGATTCCATGGCTGAGTATCAGGGCGATAAATTCTCTGCTGCCCACATTATCCTGGATAGAATCAAAAATCTATGAACAAAGATCTGATTCTGATCACTGGAGCCAATGGCCAGATCGCCAGCCAGATCGCCAGGGACCTTGTGAAAGAAAAAAATCTTGATCTGCTTTTACTCTACCACCACAGGCGGGATAGGCTTGCCTGGGCTGAGGAGCAGGATTCCGTCCGTTGTCTGCAAACAGATCTGAATGATTATGCGTCCCTATCTGTCCTGCTCACACCCACCTTAAGCAAATGTTCAGGGAAAATAAAACTTATTCATACAGCAGCAATTAGAAGCAGTGATGCCAATAGTTTTCAGGATTCCGACCCCCTATTTTGGATGGAAGTTTGTAGTAAAAACCTGATCATGACGTATAATATATTGAGAGTAGCTCTCCCCAATATGAAAAACGGATCCAGAATAGTTCTTTATGGTTCGAATGTTTCAAAGACAGGCTTGGCAAACGGTTCAGCCTATGCTGCGGCCAAAGCTGCCATTGCCAATCTGGCCAAAAGCATCGCCCGGGAAGTGATCACCCGTGATATCCTGATCAATGTAATTTCACCGGCACCGGTTGAAACTGTGCTTGAGCAGGACTACAAGGGCGAGTATCTGGAATTTCGCCGTAGATACTTTGCCAAATACAAAGAACAAACTCCCTCAGGAAAACTGATCCAAATCCAGGAATTGGCGGACCTTACCAAGTTCCTGATTTCGAATCAGATTACCAACATAACAGGGAAAGAATTTTTTATTGAAGGAGCAGACCAATGAAACGGATATTCTTCATTCTAACCTTGAGTTTTCTCTGCCTTAGCTGTGGTCTTCAGGCCAAAGCTTTGCGGGATGGAGAAAAGCTCAAGTTCGACGTGAAATATGGAATCGTAAGTGCTGCCGAAGCCACTCTGGAACTGAAAACCTCATATTATCAGGGAACTCCCGTCTGGCTTATATCATCAAATGCTAAAACCTATTCCTTCTTCGACGTCTTCTTCAAGGTGAGGGATAAGGTGGAATCATGGTGGGATAAGGACAAGCTTGTGCCCTACAAATTCTCGAAAAACCTCCAGGAAGGCAATTACCGTCAGCATCGCATCCATCTCTATGACCATAACCAAAAATCCTCCACCTACCAGAAATGGAGCTTCAAAAACAAAGTCTTCAACAATACCGTGATGACCATCCCTGCGAATACCCAGGATGTGCTCAGCGCTTTTTATCTGGTGCGCACAAAGGATTTGAAGATAGGCAAAAACGAAGTGGTGAGCGTCACTGTGGACGGAGTAACGGCAAACACGGAAATCCAGGTTTTGCGCCGTGAGAAAATCAAGACCATCTTTGGAGACAAAACCTGCCTGGTCATCGAGCCCAAACTCAAGGGAGAAGCCGTTTTCAAACAATCCGGAAGAATCTTCATCTGGCTTACGGATGATGAATATAAGATTCCCGTCAAATTGGAAAGTGAAATCACCTTTGGTTCCTTTATCGCCACCCTGAAATCAGCAGATAACGTTCCTTTCAAAACCAAATAGCATCACTTTTAATGCCGGACTTTTTCCTCAGGGACTCATACGACTACCAGTTACCGGAAGAACTGATTGCCCAATATCCTTTGCCGGACAGAACCCAATCCCGGCTGATGACCCTGGACAGAAAACTCAGGCAGATCGGGCATCACAAATTTGAAGAAATCGGAGTCTTCCTCAGGGAAGGAGACCTGCTGGCTGTCAATACCAGCAAGGTCTTTCCTGCCCGGCTGTTTGGCAAGAAGGAAAACGGCACGCCCATCGAGATCCTTCTGCTGAGTGAATTCAAACCTTTGAACTGGAGCTGTCTGGTCTATCCCGGCAAACGTGTTAAAAAGCCAGAAATGTTCAGT
>JAQUHL010000149.1 GCA_028683635.1 Candidatus Cloacimonadota bacterium | reverse complement strand
AAAAGGGAACGACCGGCTGGCCTCCTCGCTATGAATATGCCAAGATTTGCAAATGCAACGAGGCAGACATCAGGGCTGGAGCAAATCTGTAAACAAAAAGAGTCTATGTTTCCCGGTAAAGCGATGGCAGAGTTCTGTCGCTTGAAGTGTTTTTTATCTACCTATCCCCATTGGACAAGTGTGGGATAGGTTTTTTGTTATGATAATAAGGTAACAAGGGGGAACAATGTCCGCGTTTCGCTATCGTTATGTGGCAGTGCTGGTTCTGCTTGGGCTGGTCTGCACTTTAGGAGCAATGGTGCCACCTCACCCCAAGAGATCAGTGCCGGAGAATTTCAGGCAGAAATATACTGAACCGCAGATTAAACACCGGGTAAAAGGTTTAACAAAAGGCCTTCCCAACCACATTCTGGTCTTCCGGGTCCAGTTCACGAATCGAACTTTTAAGACCAGTTCCGCTTACCCCGATTTCCTCGATCATGATGAAGAATTCTTCGAGCGTTGGATGGTTCATCTCAAGGATTTTTGTAACGATGCTTCCCACACTCAGTATAACCTTTCCTGGTATATGTATCCCGAAGTGATTACCCTGCAAAACACTATTGAGCATTATGGCACCGATACAGAAGAATACACGGACGCAAGCCTGGAACAGATGATTGCCGATATCGTCCAGCTTAAGGATTCCGAGATAGATTTTAGCCTTTATGGGGGTATCATCATCTTCCATGCCGGGGCTGGGCAAGAAACAGATATTGGATTGGAAAGCAACAACTTCCAGCCCTTAAGTACCAATAGCATCTGGTCAACCATTATCACCCGTAAGGACCTGCAACGCTTTTATGATCCCGAAAATGATGACTATCCCGGCTATCCCACCAATGATGGAATATATCTGACCAACATCGGGATACTCCCTGAGGACCAGTTTCACGATTATTTCCCCGTCGAGGGTGAAAACCTCTATGAATACTATCTGTTCAGTCTTTACGGGGTCCTGACGCACCAATTTGGCAGGATGCTGGGCTTACCAAGCCTCTTTGATACAAATTCTGCCAATGGAAAATCCCAGGGGATAGGAAACTGGGGTTTGATGGGCACTGGTATCTGGAATGCAAATGGCTATGTCCCTGCCCAGCTAAGTGCATATAGCAGAATGGTTCTGGGCTGGGAACAACCAATAAGCATATCCAGTGATGCCACAGGTTTGGGGGTGGATCACTTTCTGAACCACAATCCTGAGGCTACGAGGCTTTATAAGATCCCGATCTCGGAAAACGAATACTTCCTTATCGAGAATCGTCAACAAAATCCAGATAACAGCACAGATCCTCATAACTGGCAACCAAGCTATACCTTTGAACTTTTGCCGGAGGGAGAACAGGAATATTATCCGGCACCGGATACCCTGAGGCCCTATTTTAACTTCATGAAGAACCGTTATGGCGGCTGTGAATGGGATTTTTTCCTGCCGGGATATGGCGGACCCATACCCCAGGGTTATGCATCAGTTCAGGATGGCTCGGGGCTGATGATCTGGCATATTGATGAAAACATTATTAACGAAACCTTCACTGAGAATTTTGATGCCAATTGGATCAATGGAGATGCTTCTCACAAGGGAGTCGATCTCGAAGAAGCGGATGGGATCCAGCACCTGGATATCAGTACTTCAGGGGATATGAAGTATGGCAGCCCCTATGACGCCTTCCGGGATGGGAACAACGTCTATTTTGGCAACCAGACTCACAACGGCCTGCTATCCCTGCCCACAGCCCAAAGCTATTACGGAGGCATCCCGCTGGAGATTTATGACATCAGTAATTCAGCTTTGCAGATGAGTTTCTCCGTGCGCTTCAATTGGAGGCTCGATACCGGTTACCAGGGGAGCAATCCTATCGGAGCAGCCGCAATCGATTTTGATGGAAAGGGCTCAGATTACATCTTTTATCCAATGCCATCAGGTGAGCTCTATTTATGGAAGGATGAGCTTCTGGTGGAAGGCTTTCCCGCCTTTGCGGATTCAACCCATCACACCTATGTGTGGGACGGCTCAGCAGTTTACCTTCCGGTGCAGAGCAATACGATAGCCAGGTTGTACCGCCTGCGGAGCGAAGACCGGATGTACCTGAAGAATTTTTCCAGCCGTAAATGGGCATCACACCCTGTTGCCCGAAAGCTATTAGTCCCGGATTCGGGAGACCCAGGCACTTTTGCCACTATTTTGATTCTCCCTCTCAACAGCACCCAGGATAGCAGTTCGGAACTGGTGGTCTATGATCCGCTGGTTGAAGAAACCGTGCATACCGAGGCCTTTGGTGATCCCATTGTCTCAAACCTTTGTTATGCTGAAGATGGCAAGGTCTATGGTTTTACCAGAAACTCCACTGGATCTCATGTTCTTTTCGAATTTACTTATCAGCGGCCGCTGGAGAAAAGTGGTGCCAGGGAAACAAGCCTAATCTGGCACGCTCCGGAGTTTCCGGATTCGACCATTGTCTCCATTGCCAGAGCTAAGATCCTGCCTTCGGGTTATTTGAACTCCAAAGGAGAGCCGAAAGCGGAGAACTCTAATTCTGATCTGATCGTGCAGACCCCATATTCAGTGTATCTTTATAATCAGGACTACGCATTGGCAGAAGGCTTTCCCTATCTGGCAGAACACAGGATCAGTGCGCCTCTCAGCCTTGCCGATACGGATAAAAATGGAACCCTGGATATCATCCTGGGTGGAGAAAATGGCTTCACGGTGATCGATTATTCCGCAACCAAACTCAGTTCCAATATTCAGCCTCTTGGCACAGCAGAGGCAAGTGGAACCTGCTCAGGAGTTCTGGCTCTGGATGTGGATAATGATGGTAAAGTGGAATATCTGGGCAATTTTTCCCGAAACCGCTTTGGGGTTTGGGAAGATAATTTCCGGCTCAAATATGGCTATCCGGTATCTTTTGGAAACCGCAGCAGATCCCTTCCTTTCATCTCCAGAGCTTCCGATGACAGATACTATGCCTGGCTGGCATCGGATTCCGGATCGATCTTCAGATCGCTGCTACCCAATGAGAATGGACCATTTCAGCAGAATTACTGGTTTACCGAATATGGAGACCTGATGCGTTCGGCGAGCATGATCGATCCCCAGGTCACAAATCAGTTCCAGACCGATAAAGTCTTCGTCCCCGGGGAAGTGTATATCTATCCCAATCCTCTGAACTATATGTATCCCCAGGCATTGTACCTGAACGTAATGACCAGTATGGATACCGAGATAGATTTTAAGATTTTCGATATCCGGGGTTCACTTGTTTACTCGCAAAAATCTCTTGCCAAAGCCTATCTGCGCAATCGGGAAGTAATAACGATCCCGGCTGCCAAAATGAACAGTGGGGTCTATATAGCCGTTGTCAGCGCAGGTGGAAAATCCAAAACCGTTAAATTTGCCATTGAAAAATGAGCCGGGAGTAAAAACATGAAAAGAGCTTCCCTTAGCCTTGTCCTGATCGCCTTGAGCCTGATGGCTTTTGCAGACATTCACTCCAATGCCGGAAAATATAGCTATCAGTTTCTCCAAATCCCTGTCAATCCACTCAGTCTGAGCCTGGCAGGAAGAGGTGTTCACAGTCCGGAAAATCCGATGGCCTGGGTGTTTCAGCCTGCTGCATCAGTGCTGGAAGCCCGCAGAGAAGTTTCCGCTTCCCATCTAATCTGGCTGGATGAAACTACCTTTAGCAACCTGGCTTATTCATATTCCACCAGGAAGCATCATTTTGGGCTGATCCTCAAAAACCTGGATTATGGAAAGATCGAAAACCGTGATGACACCGGAATCCTGATTGGACACTACAATCCCATCGATTTGAATCTGGCTGCCAATCTTGCCTACCGCATCAGCCCCCATCACTATGTAGGCGTCAATGCAGGAGTGATTTATGAAAAATTGAACACAGCTTCTGCTCTGGCTTTCAGCTCGGATCTCGGCTATACTTTCCTGCCCCCGATGGTGGATACCCAAATTTCAATTTCGCTGAGAAACCTGGGGTTCAGTGGTAAGATGGAAAATGAAAAACCGAAGCTCCCCACAACCGTCGAAATTGATATCAGCAGGGGAATCAGGTTTGATAACAACCATTTGCGCTTAGAGATCGGTGCCAACAAGGCAGTGGATACCGATGTCAGGGCTACTTTGGGAACGGAACTGGGACTTTCGGATCTGGTCTTCCTGAGGGCGGGATACAAGTATAACTACGATGCCGAGGATTTAAGCGCTGGCTTGGGATTTAAGTTTCTCAGTTTCAGGGTGGACTATGCCTGGGCTGCCTTTTCCAATCGCCTGAATGATGTTCACGCCATTGGGGTGTCCTATTTGTTTTAGTAATAATCATCAGGCCCTGGCTTGAGATAAGGAGCTTTTTCATTATGCGATTACGATCATTGCTGTTCTGTCTGTTTCTGTTAACTATAAGCTTTGGTTTTGCTCAACACCTGAGTCTTACCCCCAAACAGCTTATCATCAAGAGCACTTCCAGACTCGATGTGCGTGGAACCAGAACCGGGCTTACTGCTTTTGATACTTATCTTCAGACCTTGGGAGTGCGCTCGATCTCACCTCTTAAGGGAATGCATCATGACCGCTACTATCTGGTGAATCTCAGTACCGATCCGGATTGGGCAGCTCTCATTAATAGCCCGCAACGCTTTTCTGGAATCGAATATATCCAGCCCAATTTTATCAGGAAGCAACATGCAGTGCCCAACGATACCTATTTTCCCAGCCAGCTCTTTAATCTCAGCAATATTCCCCAAGCCTGGGATTACAGCACCTCGAGCCCACTAATTATTGTGGGAGTGGTGGATTCCGGAATGCTGCGGGAGCATCCTGATCTGGCTCCCAATCTCTATGTTAATCCGGGGGAGACTATCAATGGGCTTGATTCCGATGGCAATGGCTATATAGACGACTGGAGCGGATGGGATTTTGTGGATGCTCCAGAGCTTGCCGACATGGCTTTGGGAGACTTCGTGGATCCAGACAACGACGTTACCGATGAAAACTTCCATGGTACCCACGTGGCAGGGATAATTGGAGCAGCCGGAAACAACGGGATAGGAGTCTCCGGAGTGTGCTGGAATGTGAAGCTAATGCCGCTTCGAGCCGGATTCAGGACAAATACCGGGGGTGGATATCTTCAGGATGACGATCCTGCGGCTGCCATTATTTATGCTGCCGATAACGGATGCCATGTTATCAATATGAGTTGGGGAGATACAAACTACTCAGCCATCATTGCCGATGCCTGTCAGTATGCTTACGACAAAGGAGTAATTCTGGTGGCCTCGGCGGGTAACGATGCAGGACCCACACTGAATTATCCGGCCAAACTTTCCACAGTGATCTCTGTGGGCTCAGTAAACCGCTACAAGGTAATTTCCGGGTTTTCCAGCTATGGAACAGATCTCGATCTGGTGGCACCCGGAGAGCAAATCATCAGTACC
>JAQUHL010000148.1 GCA_028683635.1 Candidatus Cloacimonadota bacterium | reverse complement strand
ACTTTTGAAAGAAGATTACGATCTGGTAATCGACCTTCAAGCCAAGTTTTCTTCCTGGTGGCTGAGACGCTTCATAAAAACCAGAAGCAGAGCAGTTTACAAGAAGAAACATATAGCCCGTTGGTTGTATGTGAAAACCCACAAGGGAAAGGGAATTGAATCCACTCTGAAGCTTTATTACAGCGTGTTTCCCAAGCTTGGATTACCTGTTGGTCAAAATGCTGCGAACCTGAGAAAACCCCATCTGAAACCCCTTGACACCGGTATCGAGAAAATTTTGTTTTCCAACCTCAGAGAATGCAAAATGAAGATCATTGCCCTCTTTCCCGGAGCCGCTCATCAAACCAAGATGTATCCGCCCAGTAGTTGGATGGAAGTAATCGGTAAATCTGACGCTGACTGGTATTACCTGCTTTTGGGCAGCGCTCAGGAGAGTTTCATCGCTTCGGTGATTAAAAACCAGTATCCCCTGAAATGTGAAAATCTGTGTGGCAAATACTCCCCGGAGCAATTGATTTCTGTGATAGACGGATGCGACCTGGTTCTTTCCAACGATAGCGGTCCGATGCACATCGCAGCAGCCCTTTCCAAGCCTCAGATAGCGATCTTTGGTGCTACTCATCCCAAGCTTGGCTTTAGTCCTCTGAACGACAATGCTGTTGTACTCAGCGCAGATCTGGACTGCCAGCCTTGCTCCCTACATGGGAGTGAACGATGTCCCCAAAAACACTTCGCTTGTATGAGGGATATCAGTGCGGATCATATACTAATGAAAATGAGAGAGATACTATAACTTTATGGTAGTAAGGCTTAAGAAATTGCATCTATCAACCAAATATGTAAAGTATTATGCCATTTTGCTATTTGTGTTTGCTTGCCTTAATGCCAACATTATCACGGGAAAAGTAACTGCCGTCCAAGATGGTGATACAATTGATATTCTATCTGGACAGACCAGGTACAGAATCCGTCTGGATGGGATTGACTGCCCTGAAAAAAAACAAGCTTATGGAGAAGTGGCCAGGAAATTTACATCTGAGAGGTGTTTTGGAAAAGTGGTAAGGGCAGACATTAAGGGAAAAGATGTGTATGGAAGACACCTTGCAGTAGTATTTTATGATAAAGCTAAGAACCTAAACCGGGAGCTACTAAGGCAGGGCCTTGCCTGGCATTACAAGGCTTATAACAAAGATAAACAGCTTTCAAAACTGGAATCCAAGGCGAGAAAGGAAAAGCTCGGTCTCTGGAAAGAAATTGATCCGCAACAACCTTGGGTGTATCGGAAAAAGGGCAAGAGCAAATGAAAGAACTTGACATTTCGTCGGTAATTTTTTCGCATCACTCAACCACAACGCTTCAGAGGAGTGAATTATGACAAAGCAAAGTCTGAAATCCATGCTTGATGCAGATCTGAAGGGAAAGATTGTCCTTGTCAGAATGGATCACAATGTAGTAAAGAAAGGCAAAATAAAAGATACTATGCGCATTGATGCCACGATCCCAACTCTGCTTCATATCTTCAAAAAAGGCGGAATGCCCATACTAATGACCCATATTGGCAGACCTTTTAATAAATCAACCGGTGAGATCACCATTTCCGAGGGAGATTCTGTAGCGCCGATCGTGCAATATCTTGATACCAGGCTGTCTCTCAAGGGCATGATTGCAGATTGTAAGGCAGAATCCAGCGAAGGGATTACTGATCTTACTCCGATCCGGGCAGCGATCAGAAACATGCAGGGAGGCCATGCAGATTATATATACCTTCCCAATACCCGCTGGTTCAAAGGAGAAGAGGCCAAGGATGACAGTGCTGAGCTCTTTGCCAAAACACTTGCTTCCTTCGCAGATGTATTTATCAATGATGCTTTTGGCTCCTGGCAGCCACATGCCACAACGGTTGGTGTTGCACGCTACCTTTCCTCCTATGCCGGTTTACTAATGCAGAAGGAAGTTGCTCATTTGGAAGATATCTTCGATTCACGGCGTCCCATGATCAGCATCGTGGCCGGAGCGAAATTCGATACAAAAATTGGACCTCTGTCATCCCTAATCAACATCTCGGACTATCTGGTATTGGGTGGAGTGTTATACAATGCCTATCTGTGTGTGAAATATGGCGTAAACATCAAGGGAGTGGGTGATGACGACAAAGAACTTGCGTCCAGGTTTATCAATGAACTCAAAGATCAGGCTCACAAAATTGTCGAGCTCTCATATGTTGTCGAGTCCGATTCTTTTGAGAAGGTTGAAGAAGGATCATACCGCCGTATCTGCATTGCAGATTTAAAGCCTGGTCAGGAATTGGGTTTTGTGCTGGATGCTGATCCAAAGTCTTTGGAGGACAAAACAATCAGCTCGATCTTTGCCTCTGCGCAAACAGTTTTCATAAATGCAGTCATGGGCTATACTGTCTTGTTCACTGCTGGGTCGAAAGCCATGTACAACAAGATAAACGAAAACAAGGCATCCAGGAAGCTATTTGGCGGGGGTGATACCATTCAGGAATTCAAAGATCTTCTCCCCGGAGAGTTTTCCCGGGCAGTAAATGATGCAAACTACTATTTCTTCACAGGTGGGGGCGCTATCCTCGATGCTATAGAGAAGGGCTCGCCCTATGCCATGAAACCTGTACAAATGCTTTTAAAATAAAACCAGATAAGGAGCCTTTCCAAGTGATAAAGGAAAACAAACCACGTCTTGACCTGCATTCCGACTTTCCTCCCAATAGTTGGGATAAGTGGCAGGCAGCAGTTGCCGAAACCTTAAAGGGTGCAGATTATGATAAAGCGATGAAGACTAAGACCTATGAAGGGATTACTCTTCAGCCCATCTATAGGAAGGAAGATCTGCAAGATCTGAAGCATCTCGATTGCCTTCCAGGATCTGCCCCCTATATCAGAGGCAATTCCGAACAAGGTTACCTCAAGCAGAGCTGGTTAGTCGCTCAGGAGCAGGATAATCCGGATCTTCAGAAATTGAACCAGGATCTGCTCGAAGAATTGAACCGGGGCCTGGATACAATCAATCTATACCTTAATCCTGAAGTTGCAGAGGGCAGGATTCCCAGTATCTCACAAAACCGGGGTGTTCCCATAATCAACCTGAAGAGCATGAAAACCTGTTTAAATGGGATTGATTTATGTGCCGTCCCTCTCTACATCAGTTCCTCCGTAACCGCTCCTTTGTTTCTTGCTCTGCTCAATGCATATGCAAAGCATCAGGGAATAGCCTTGAACGAGTTAAGAGGAGCAATTGTATTTGATCCCCTGGCCTTGCTTGCCCAAAAAGGACAATCTTGCGTCCCAATTTCCCGACTCTGGCAATTGATGTATCAGATTGTCTTTTGGACAGATATGAAAGCGCCCGGAATTCGCACCGTTCTTCTGGATGGATCGGTGTATGCAGATGCCGGAGCATCTTCGGATCTTGAGCTTGGGATAATTCTCTCTACAGCTATAGGTTATATCAATGGCCTGCTGGATAAGGGTCTTTCCATAGAACAAATTGCTCCCCGCTTCCAAATAAATCTCAATCTGGGCTCAAATTTCTTTATGGAGATTGCCAAGGTTCGTGCCTGCAGGATGATCTGGGCAGAGCTTATCCAAGCATTCGGTGGCTCAGAAACTGCACGGAAAGCATGGATCCATGGGATCACCAGTGCATATAACAAAAGCCGCTACGATGCCTTTGTTAATGTGCTGAGAACTTCCACAGAAGCCTTTTCTGCAGTGATTGGCGGTGTAGATAGTCTGCAGATTCAAAACTATGATACCCTTCTCAATCCCAGTACTGAATTTTCTAAGAGAATATCCAGAAACCAGCACTTTATACTGAAAGAAGAAGCACATTTCGACCGGGTTATAGATCCTGCTGGTGGCTGCTATTATATTGAAAATCTTACTGCCCAACTTGCTCAAAAAGCCTGGAGCACGATGCAGCAGATTGAATCCGCGGGTGGATTGCTAAAAAGCCTGTCATTGGGATCAATTCAAAAGATGACTGCCGATGTTTCCAAATTGAGAGAGGAGAATGTAGCCAAACGGAAGGACGTCTTTGTCGGCATCAATATGTTTGCCGATCCTGCCGAAAGGCTCTCCCCGGGGAAAAATCATAACTTGGATCTCAAGCAGATCGAAACTGAGCTTACTAATGTAAAAGCACATCAAAACTCACATTTAGAAGATAGCCTTAGCTATATAAGAGATAATCTGGACAACGATTTCCTGATCGACATGCTCACTGATGCCTGGCTGCACAACTGCACTCTCGATCAGCTTTCTCATGTTTTGGGCTACGGACAAGGGGAACCAAAAGAAAGAGTGAACAAACTAAAACAGAACCGCATTCTCGATCAATTTGAAAGCTTAAGGGATCGAGTCCTGGCTGTACAACCCAAGCTCTGTTTAATCAATTATGGCAGCTTGAAGGAGTATAAACCCCGGGCAGATTTTGCTATGGGATTTTTCGCAGTGGCAGGAATCGAACCTATCAATGAACCGGGTTCTGATAATCTCGACACACTCCTTGCCGTTCTCGACAAGCATCATCCCCAAGCACTGTGTATTTGTTCCACGGACGAAAACTATATTAGCTTGGTTCCTGAGCTCTGTAAAAGGCTGAAAAACACTCCCCTCCGGCTCATTCTGGCTGGTTATCCAACTAACAAAGTGGAGGAGTATCGCGAACTGGGAATCCACCATTTCATCCACCTACGTGCTAATGCTTATGCTGTGCTTTCTGAACTGGTTAAAGAACTTGGAGTAGAATTATGAAACCGGATTTTACGAATATTAACCCACAATTCCAGGCTGAACCTAAAACTCCACCAAGTATTCAGGTAGATAGCCTCTGGAAGACCAATGAGCAGATTCTTGTAAAACCGCTTTACACAAAAGATGACATCGCTTCGTGCCAACATCTGGATTATCTTTCCGGGCTTCCACCCTTTTTTAGGGGACCCTATCCCAGTATGTATATCCAAAGACCCTGGACGATCCGTCAATATGCCGGGTTTTCAACTGCCGAAGAGAGTAATGCCTTTTACCGTAGAAACCTGGCCATGGGGCAGAAGGGGCTCTCCATTGCCTTCGATCTTGCCACTCACAGAGGATACGATTCGGATCATCCCCGGGTAATTGGTGACGTGGGTAAGGCAGGAGTGGCAGTAGATTCGATCCTGGATATGAAAATCTTGTTCGATCACATCCCTCTGGATCAAATGTCGGTTTCCATGACTATGAATGGTGCTGTTATCCCGATCATGGCCTTCTACATTGTTGCCGCTGAGGAGCAGGGTGTAAAATGGGAGCAGCTTACCGGAACGATCCAAAATGATATCCTGAAAGAATACATGGTACGCAACACCTATATCTATCCTCCCGAACCTTCGATGCGGATCATTGCCGATATCTTCAGTTTTTGCTCCCGGCACATGCCAAAATTCAATTGCATAAGCATTTCTGGCTACCATATGCACGAAGCAGGAGCCACGGCAGATCTGGAAATGGCATATACACTTGCTGATGGC
>JAQUHL010000002.1 GCA_028683635.1 Candidatus Cloacimonadota bacterium | reverse complement strand
CATTCAGCCCAAGATCGGAGATGATGGGACCGCTGCGCAGGGTTCCGCCAGCGGGAACATTCCAGAGGATATTGGCGTTTTCATCGATAGCGATCACGTTGTTATTGGAAAGGCAAGCCACAAACACCTTGAGATTGGGATCGCCGGTAAGGTTGCTCATGGCAAGAGATCCAACGATTCCGCTGGCACCAGTGGCTATCGGGAAGCCAGGATGCTCGGTGTTACCATTGGCTTTGAGGGCATGGATATTGCCAAGATGATCGGCAAAGATGATTTCACTGCCACCATCGCCATCCAGATCTTCAAGGATGGGAGAGGATTGGGAAGCTCCACCCAGGTTGAAGGGGAAGCCGCTTTGCATCAGTGACAGATTGACTGTGAAGGGTAAAACCACATTGTATGGATATTCGGCATCCTGGTTTGAGGAGACGACGAGTTCAAAGGGAAGAGGTTCAGAAGGCAAGGTGGAAACGGTTTGGAAGGTGAAGGGTTGGGTGTTGTTCCACATGGATGAACCTGCCAGGAGACTGCCATAAGAGGCAGTTGAATCCACGATCGAGACACCTGGATAGGTGCAACGGACTTTGGTTTCAACGTTTGTGGCATTTGACCAGGCAAGTCCTGTATAGGGATCGAGGTAATTATAAAGCTGGACTTTGAGGCGGATCGTTTCGCCCGGATTGGCGACTCCATCTCCATCACCTTCAATTTCTTCTATGGAAAAGTCATCAATCACAATATTGGGTATTTTATCAAACATGGTTGCAGCAAAGGCATTTAACCTTCCTGAACCGAGTTTTCCTTCGTAATCTGGATTCAGGTCGTATATATAGTCTGCTGTCTGTTCCAGGCGTTCTTTGATCTCGAGGGGCAACATGGCAGGATGCATTCCCTTTACCATGGCAGCCACACCGGCGGCAATGGGAGAGGACATGGAAGTTCCGTTATAGGAATCATAACCGTTGTTGGCTATGATGGTGGACAGGATCCCTTCACCGGGAGCACAGATATCGATCGGAGCACCAAAATCCGAGAAAGATGCCTTGTAATCTCCGGCATTGGTGGCAGCTACACACAGTGCATTGGTGCAATCTGCGGGATAATCGTTGTAACCGGCAACGCCGTGTTCAGTGTTTTCATTACCCGCAGCAGTGACCACAAGTGCACCCATGTTTGTGCAATAGTTTACGATGTTGTTTGAATACGAGCCGTTTCCGGGGCCACCCCAGGAAGCATTGATGATGTGGGCTCCAATCTCTGCAGCATATTGCATCTGGCCATAACCATTGGTAACTCCGGTGGAATTTGAGGTATTGGATGCGCCCTTACAGCTAAGGATCGAGGCAATCGGAGAAGTTCCTGTAACGCCGATGCCATTGTTGCCAACAGCCGCAGCACAACCGGCAACGTGGGTGCCGTGGTCATTATTGGCCCAGTTTTGCATGGGGTTGTTGTCGTTGTTGAAAAAATCCCAGCCAACCAGGTCATCCACTTTACCATAAGTACCGCCGTTGTCGTCAACCCCATCACCACCAAGGACAGTACCATTTGTCCAATCGAGGGACATATCATGGCTTTCGGCGGGATTGATCCAGATGTTGTTTCTGAGATCAGGATGGTTCCATTTAACGCCAGAATCCGTAATGGCGATAATTACATCATAGGAACCCATGAAATAATCCCAAGCCTGGTAGGATTTGATTCTTTCCAGGGCATATTGCTGGGTGACCATGGGATCGTTCGGAACAAAATATCTGCGGTTGATGGTTTCAAATTCTGCATAGTTCAGGTTCTGGTCTTTTTCCAGCTCAGCTACGGCGTCATCCATTCTCTCATCAGAGCTGAGGATAAGGCGATAGATATTCTGCAAGTACCAGCCCTTGCCATCATGCCAGGTGGGGTCTTTGACCTGGGGATGCATTTGTTCCATGCCGATGATGGAATATTTGCGGGCAAGATCATCAAAAGAGGTGATACCGGTGCGGACAACGCCATCTTCCCTGGTAAATTCTATCACGCCATCCATTCTGCCGATGGCTTCCATCTTGAAGCTGGCCACGATCGAACGGCTGTGGAAATAATTGGGGTCAAAATTACGGGCGAATATCAAACTGATACTGAAAAGCAGCAGCAGGAGGATTAGCAGGTTTCGCATTTTCATAATTACCTCGGATTAGTTTTTCTTCATTAAATGGAGAGAGGGGATTTAGTCAATACTTTTTTGTATCAACCTAATAGAGGATTAGCTCTTCCTTGTGACCATAGGCCTGAAAGAAAAACTGGCGAATCAGGAGATTTTCCTCCTTTTGCAGGTCCGGATCAGAGGAAACAAGATCAAAAGCGTCCATCCTGGCTAGCCTCAGGACGTCCTGATCTTTGAGGAGATTGGCAAACCGAAAACGGGGAAGCCCGGATTGCTCATAACCAAAATACTCTCCCGGACCCCGGAGTTCGAGGTCCTTTTCGGCTATGGCAAAACCATCCGTTGTTCCGGCAATGGTGCTAAGCCTTTCTCTGCCGATTGCCGAGATCGGGAAGTGCTCGATCAGGTAGCAATAAGCCTGCTCAGTTCCGCGTCCCACTCTGCCCCGTAACTGATGAAGCTGTGCCAGACCGAAGCGCTCGGCATGCTCGACGATCATGACGCTGGCATTGGGAACATCTACCCCCACTTCGATCACGGTGGTAGAAACGAGGATTTTGACCTCTCCGGCTTTGAAGCGGAGCATGATCCCGTCCTTCTCACGGGCTTTCATCCTGCCGTGTAAAAGGGCGCAGGAAGTGCCTTTGAAGACTTTTTCAGATATGTGTTTGAAGAGCCTCTCGGCATCGATGAGATCCACTTTGTCCGATTCCTCGATCAAGGGGCACACGATGTAGATTTGCCTGCCTTTCTGCAGTTCCCTGCGAGCCTCATTGTAAACGAGATCAATTTTGGCCGAGGAACGCACCAGAGTGGTCACCGGCTTCCGGTTGGGGGGAAGTTCGTCGAGAATCGAGACTTCAAGATCGCCATAAACGGTCATGGATAATGAGCGGGGAATCGGAGTAGCAGAGAGATAAAGCAGATCTGGATGCTTGTCCTTCCTGGCGAGCTGAGCACGTTGTTCCACCCCGAAGCGGTGTTGTTCATCCACTGCGGCAAAGCCCAAAGAAGCAAACTCGATATCACTTTGCAATATGGCGTGGGTGCCGACAATGATCTGGATCTCACCCTGGGCAATGGCCTGCTTGACCTGGCTTTTTCCTTTGTAGCTGCCGCCTTTAAGTAAACAGGTGCTGATCTGCATACCCTCCAGGAGCTTTGTGATATTGGCATAATGCTGATCTGCGAGGATTTCGGTGGGTGCCATCAGTACTGCCTGGAAGCCGTTTTCAATGCTCAGGAGCATGGCAAAGAGGGTAACGATCGTCTTTCCGGAACCAACGTCGCCTTGCAACAGACGGCTCATCTGCCTGTCGCTCTGCATGTCGGCAAAGATTTCCCGGATCACCCGGATTTGGGCATTCGTGAGTTTGTAGGGCAGTTTCTTATAAAGCTCCCGGGTTAGGACTTTTCTATGTTCATGGGCGATTCCGGAAACGTTTTCCTGATGATAGTGTTTGTGCCTTGCCCACATTAACTGCGTATAGAAGAATTCCTCATAAACAAAACGGAAGCGGATGCCTTCCACCTGCTCGGGATGGGTGGTAAAGTGCATCTTTTGCAGAGCTTCCCGGCGGGTGGGAAAGCTATATTTATCAATCAGTTCCTGGGGGAGGTTTTCCCGTATCTGCAAAGCATATTGCTCAAAGGCCGAGTAAATCAGCTTCCGCATCAGGTTTTGGGTAAGCAGTACAGCCAGATGGTAAACTGGCAAGACACTTCGCTTTTTCCAGAAATCATCCTCGAGATCGCTATCCGTAATGAGTTCAAACTGGGGATGCAAAAGCTGAAGCTGGCCGTTGAATTCGGACACATTGCCACTCACCCAGATGGTTTTGCCTTGTTCGAACAGCTCTTCATACTGCTTGGGATAGTGAAACCAGGTGCAGATGATGAGGGATTTGCCGTCGCTGATGCCGAGATTGAGCTGGTTGATATTTTTGGCTGTCTGGCGAGCTTCCTTCCAGCAGATCATGGCTGTCAGGGCGATTCTATCCCCTGCTTGTACCTCATGCAGGGAGGGATTGATCTGCCTCTGGATATAGGTATGCGGGAAAAATTCCATGAGTTCGAGAATGCTGTTGATGCCCAGCCTGGCAAGCCAGCGGGAACGCACTTCTCCCACACCCTTAAGGTATTTAACGGGCATGGTGATATCCCCTCTTCTCTGATCCGTAGTTTTTCCCATGGTTCTTTTCCTGATATTATGTTTTTTTTTAACCCTGAACACAGGAGTGGTATATACGATCAATATCTTGTTCAGGTATTGCATTTAATTCAAAGTGCTGCTCTTTGGCAAGTTTTTTTCTTGACTTCTACCCTGTGATTGAATAGATTGTATCACAGTGAATGGTATTTTTTGTTTTCTTATATTTTTAGTTTTCCATCAAACTCAAGGACAGAACAGCCATATTCATTGTGAACAGGAGATATTATGAACAGACCCAAACAGCTATTATTGCTGCTGATACTGATCAGCCTTACAGCTTGCGCAAACGCCAAGATTCCGCTCTCCAGCGTCAGCGAAAAGAGCCCGGTAGTCGAGGTGGTAAAAAATGTGCGGGATGCAGTTGTCCAGATCCAGGTAGAATCCAAGGTCACCATTCAAAACCTGCGCAATCCTTTTTTTGACGACGAGTTTTTCCGCTATTTCTTTCCCCAGCAACCCCGCCAGCAACAACGTCCGGTCACTTCCATGGGCAGTGGATTCATCTATGAATTCAATGAAAGCACCCGGGAAGCCTTTATCATGACCAATAATCATGTAGTTGAAAAAGGCAAGGACGGCACTATCACCGTCACCCTGGCAGATAAAGCCACCTACACAGCCTCGATCGTGGGCCTGGATCCCAAGACCGACGTGGCAGTGATCAAAATCACAGTAAAGGAAAGCGAGAAAGTCACAATAATCCCCCTGGGTGATTCATCCACCCTGGAGATTGGAGAATGGGCGATCGCTATCGGTAACCCTTTTGGAGATATCGGCCTGGACCGCACAGTCACGTTCGGAGTCGTATCTGCAATCGGCCGGGCAAACCTCAATTTTGGTAATAACTCACCCGACTATCAGGACTATATTCAAACAGACGCTGCCATAAATCCCGGTAACAGCGGTGGCCCGCTGCTGAACATCAAAGGTGAGGCCATCGGTATCAATTCCGCCATAACCAGCACCAGCGGTGGAAACATCGGAATCGGTTTTGCCATCCCGATCAATCTTGCCAAGAAAGTAGTGGATGATCTGGTAGCTTCAGGGAAGGTTATGCGGGCCTTTATTGGCATTCTTCCCCAGGAAATCACCCCCGATCTGGTGGAATCTTTCAACCTCAAAGAAGTTGCCGGTGTGCTGGTCTCCAATGTGGAAAAAGATTCCCCTGCAGAGAAAGCCGGGATCAAGATTGGAGACGTCATCCTCGAATTTGGCAATGAGAAAGTACCCAATGTTCCCAAATTCCGAATCGCCGTTGCCACAGCCAAGATCGGAACCGAGGTACCGATCAAACTGATACGTGATAACGAGGAACTCACAGTGAAAGTAGTGCTCGATACATTTCCTGAAGATCGCGTCGCCTCCTCCGAAAGCCCGGAAAAGTCAGCGGTCGCCACAGGCATAACCGTGGATGCCATAGACAGCCAGAATTCCCGCAGAGCAGGGATAACCGGTGATAAAGGCGTCGTGGTTACCAATATCGAACCCAATTCTCCGGCTGCTAACAGCGCTCTCGACATCGGATTTGTAATCCTCTCTATTGAGGAGACTGAGGTCAATTCACCCGCTGAGTTCAACACAGTTCTCGCCGAAGCCAAGAAAAAAATGGATGCTGATGGGCGCAAGGTCCTGCGCTTCTATGTGATAGATAAAAACAAAATTCCGCGCTATTTGGTGATCCGTTTCGAATAAATCTCCCGGAGTTGTATCTCTGTGTAAGGGACTGTAGGCTTCTTATTATTTGGCACGGTTGCCACTCTGATAGGACATAATCTTCTTTAAGAATTGTGCTTAACCCCCATACAATATCGGGCGGTGGGCTGTGGATTAGGTTACACTAAACCAAACAAGCTTTTTAGTTCCTCGAGACTTCTTCTGCTAAACTGCTCTTTCTTGAGTTTCTTGTCCCGGGGCGGATCGGAAAGCTCAGGCAGCAAGCCAAAATTGGCATTAACAGGCTGGAACCTACCCTCACAGGTTGTAGTGAGCCGCTTCCAGAGACTCCCCAGAATAGTGCTGTCCGGCAAAGATCTCAAATCCTCCGAGATTATCAAAGCCACAAGCAATCCCAGGGCAATCGATTCCACATATCCCTCCACTCCCGCAAGCTGACCTGCCACCCAGACATCCGGGTATTTTTGCAATGCCAGCCTGGGATTAAAGACCCTCGGAGCATCAAGATAGGAATTTCTGTGGATTGAGCCAAACCTGAGGAATTCAGCATTTTCCATACCAGGTATCATCCGGAATATCTTCCTTTGCTCAGGATAGCGAAGCATGGTCTGGCAGCCCACCAGATTGTAAGCACTATAGTCCCGGTTCTCAGTGCGCAGTTGCAAAACAGCATAAGGCTTTTTGCCAGTGGAGGGATCTTCCAGCCCCATCGGTTTCATCACTCCGTGCCTAAGGGTATCGATTCCTCTTCTGGCGATTTCTTCGATGGGCATACAGTTTTCATAGAAGCTGAATTTGATCCCGGAGAAAAACTTATCCTCAAACTCATGTGCCTGGTGTTTTTCTCCGGCGAGCAGAGCGTTCACGAAAGCCAGATATTCATCCTTGGTGAATGGACAGTTCAGATAGTCCGCCTCACCTTTGTCGTATCTGTCCTTCTTATATATCCTTTCAAAATTCAAGCTGTTAGCGCTCACAATCGGAGCGATGGCATCGAAGAAATAGAGCTGTTCCTGCCCTATCAAGCCCCTCAAACTCTCCATCATCGCCTCTGAAGTAAGCGGTCCGCTGGCAATGATGCAGGGGGTGAAGGGGACGCTGAATACTTCATGGTGGATCAAAGTGATCTTCGGATGCTCAAGGATGGCCTTGGTAACGGCTGAGGAAAAGCTTTCCCTGTGAACTGCAAGGGCATGCCCCGCAGGAACTTCGCAGCTCCTGGCTATCTTCAGCAGTTCGCAGCCCAGAACTTCCAGCTCAGCTTTGAGCAATCCTGAGGCTGTATCGAGCCTTTTGGACTTGAAAGAATTGCTGCAAACCACTTCCGCACAGTTTCCGCTGGAGTGTGCTTCCGTCTGTTTACCCGGTCGCATCTCATAAAGCTCAACCTCCCAGCCCCGTTTTGCCAGCTGCAAGGCTGCTTCGGAGCCAGCTAACCCGGCTCCGATGATGCAGACCTTATGTCCTAAAATTTGCTTTGCTCCTGCCTGAGAAGATAGAGCTCTCCCATCTTGAAATTCAGGTTCGATAGGGCGGGATGCATATCTTTGCAGAGCTTGTCCGGATCGATCTTCCTGGCGTCAAAGCTCTGCGGTTCATAGGTTTCCATTTGTTTGACAAGCGCCTCTGCTGCCGAAGCCCAATAGTTTATCTCTGCAGTATTGGGATGGATCCAGCGCTGTTCATAGAACAGTTTCATAAGTTCATTGATAAGCTTGGACTTACGGGGATTTTTATACGTGGAAACGATTCCGGCATTGGCCAGGGCATGTCCCTCGATATCCTGATAGGATGGAAGAGGCAATTGCAGATCCACATCGGCATTGGGTTCGTGGAAGTGCAGGACCGCTACCCTGTATTTCACTTGTTCGGTTTTTACGGGTACTGCTCCATAGGCTAAGGCAAAATCCACTCCTGCGCTCAGATGCAGATCCGGTTTAAGAGATAGCATTCCCAAAAGATTGGGATAATCCGAACCCGGCAGAATGTTTTTACAGGATGGATCGACGGAGGCAGCCTTTTTCCAGAGCCGAAAAACGTCATACTCGCTCAAGTGGTTCTGGTTATAGATAAATAGTTGCTCAGATGAAGCCTCCAGATTGGATATGTTGCTCACAATCTGATCCGCAAATCTGCTAAATCCGCTTTCCGGTGGATCTACCAGTATCAGCTTTTTCCCTTTTCGTTGCCGAAGCCTCAAAAGAGTTCGCAGGGTGTGGCTGATCTCTCCCACCACCACATATTCAGAATAGCCTTCCAACTGAGGATAAGGGGTTTTTGCCGGTTTGAGATCGAGCAGGCTGTCTGTGAACATGGCCTGATACCTGCCTGCAGAGAACTTTGCACTGCTGGCATTTGCTGCGCTTTTCAGCATCAGCATTTCCTCCAGGCTGATGTATGGCGAAATCTCGAACCGCTTGCTCCGTGCTTCGCCAAAGTTCTCTTTGATCAGCAGCGAGGCTTCTACCCAGGAGATATGTTTCCAGCCCCTGGCAGTTCTCTTCATGGGCTCGGTCAGCCGCTCGGAGTGCGACAGTGCCTGCCAGCCGAAACGTCCCTTGAAACAGATATTCCTGCCATTGAATCCCGGATTTTCATCCTCATCAGGAGTGGTGATCCTGGCAATCTCGGTGGTTTGAACTTCGAGCTTGATAACACAGCCCGTTCCACACAATCCGCAATTTTGCACGATGCTTTCCTTCGGAAGCGGATTGAGCTTGTAATTCAGGTTCCGCTCGGTAAGTGCTCCCACCGGGCATACATTGATGCATTTGCCACAGCTTTCGCAGTTTGTATCTCCCAGCGAATTGCCAAATTCAGGAGCAACCAGAGTGGGAAAGCCCCGATATATATAGCCCAACACCGCCGCTCCCTGTATCTCTGCACAGGTACGGATACAGCGTCCACAATTGATGCATTTATTGGCATCCCGAACGATGAATGGATGGCTATAATCAATTGGATGACGGTTGATGCTTCCCAAAAACCGGATTGGATCTACGCTATATTCAGTGGAATATTTTCTCAGCATACAGCTGTCGTTTACCTGACACCCACATTCCAGGCAGCGTTCTGCCTCAGCCTGGGCTGTCTTTTCCTCAAATCCCAGCTCAACTTCCTCAAAGCTGCGTCTGGCCCTGGCAAGCTCCAGTTCAGGCATCTGAACCCGGGCTTTGCTCTCGAAAATCTCATATTCCTCGGGGTTTATATCCTGGATCTTCTTGCCTTTTTTGGCATCAAAGAGAGGTGTATCCGGACAGATCTTTTCACCCATCAGATATTTATCTATCATCTGAGCGGCAATTCTGCCATCGGCAATGGCTTCAATGGCCGTTGCGGCACCCCGCCTGAAATCACCCCCGGCGAAGACATTTGACATTCCGGAGTACATCGTGGCTTCATCAACGATGGCGGTCTGCCACCTGCTGAGAGGCAATATCTTATCCCCGATCATGTTTTCTTCCCCAGCAAAAAGATCCACCTCAGGTACCTGGGAAATTGCCGCTATCACGGCATCAAAATCCTCGGTAAAGAACTCCCCGGTGGGCTCAGGACGCCTTCTACCACTGTTATCCGGTTCTCCCAGACGCATTTTCTCGATTTTGATACGGCAAAGCTTCTCTTTTTCCCCGTGATACTCCACCGGATTGGATAGATAATGAAAGATCACTCCCTCATGCTCGGCGGCTTCGATCTCAAAACTATCGGCGGGCATCTCATCCTTGGTGCGCCGATAGATAATGCTCACCTGAGCACCCAGACGCACAGCCGTTCTGGCACAGTCTATGGCAGTGTTGCCACCCCCCACCACTGCTACCCTTTTTCCGATCCGGGGCGTATTGCCCAGGGTATGGGCTTTCAGAAAATCCACTCCCAGATAACACCCCTGAAGATCGCTGCCTTTGACTGGCATGGGAACCGCCTTCTGGGCTCCGATGGCCAGATAGATGGCATCATATTCTTTGCTCAGATTGCCGCGTGTAATGTCTCTGCCCAGCACCATATTATACTCGATTTTCATGCCGGAGAGGCACATGAGCTCGATTTCTTTATCCAAAATCGCCTTGGGCAGCCGATATTCAGGAATTCCATAACGCAACCATCCTCCCGCCTGGGGATTGGCTTCAAAGAGGCATACATCGTAACCGCTGTTACTCAGGTAATATCCGCAGCAGAGTCCCGAAGGACCTGCTCCGATGATGGCAATTCTCTTGCCTTTGGCAGGCAATCTTTCGGGGATATATTGCCAGAAATCATTCAAATCCTGATCGGCGCAAAATCGTTTGAGCTGGCGGATGGCAATGGGTTCCTCCACAATCTGCCGCCGGCATTCTTTCTCGCAAAAAGCGGGGCAGACCCTGCCGATTGACAGAGGCATGGGAAGCGTATCCTTGATGACCTTGACGGCCTCATGATACTGTCCATTGGCGATCAGGGACACATAGCTCTGGATATCCACATGATCCGGACAGGCGATCTTGCAGGGAGCTTCGCAATCAGCATAATGATTGGATATCAGCAGTTCCAAAGCCATCTTTCGGGCATTGCGGATTTCATCACTATCCGTCCTTATCTCCATCCCGTCAGATATCATAGTTCCGCAAGAAGTTACAAATCCTCTGCGCCCAGTTACCTCGACTGCACACACCCAACATGAGCCATATGGTTTCAGTTCTTCATCATGACAAAGGGTGGGAATGCTGATGCCTTGCCGCCTGGCAAGCTCGAGAATGGTGATCCCTCTTTCGGTCTGGATCCTCTTTCCGTTCAGAGTTACTTCGATCTGGTTCATCATCTTCTCCTATCCCTTTTTGATGGCATTGAACTTGCAGGTACTGTAGCAGGCACCACATTTGATACATCTGCCCTGATCGATCACATGAACTTGTTTGACCGATCCAGCAATGCAATTCACCGGGCATTTACGGGCACAGGCGGTGCAGCCGATACATTTATCGGGAATGATCTCATACTTAAGCAGTGCTGTGCAAACTCCTGCCGGACATCTTTTTTCCGTGATATGCGCCAGATATTCATTTTTGAAATAGCGCAGGGTGGTAAGCACTGGATTGGGAGCTGTCTGCCCCAAACCGCAAAGCGAACCTTTGATGATATTTACGGCCAGAGCTTCCAGCTTTTCAATGTCCTCCAGGCTTCCCTTACCTTCCGTGATGGCGGTCAGGATCTCCAGCATTCTTCTGGTTCCGATCCGGCAAAAAGTGCATTTCCCGCAGGATTCATTCTGAGTGAAGTTCAGGAAAAACCGCGCCACATCGACCATACAGGTATTCTCATCCATTACCACCATTCCACCGGAACCCATGATCGCTCCGGTTTTGGTGATGGAATCATAATCCACTGTCGTATCCAGAAGGGAAGCAGGTATGCAGCCCCCGGATGGCCCTCCCAGTTGAACTGCTTTAAAGGGGCTTTCCGTCTTCATTCCACCCCCCACCTTATAGATCACGTCCCGGATGCTGATTCCCATCGGAACTTCTATCAAACCGCTATTGGCAATCTTGCCCGCCAGCGCAAAAACCTTGGTTCCTGGGGATTTTTCCGTGCCATACTTCCGGTATGCGGCGGCTCCATTGCTGATGATCCAGGAAATATTTGCCCAGGTTTCCACGTTGTTGATATTGGTGGGTTTTCCCCAAAGTCCGGATTCAGCCGGAAAGGGTGGACGGATAGTCGGCATTCCCCGCTTACCTTCTATCGAAGCCATCAGCGCAGTTTCTTCACCACACACAAAGGCTCCGGCACCCTCCTTGATATGCAGTTCAAAATCAAAGCTTGTCCCCAAAATCTTTTTCCCCAGATATCCCCTGGCTGTCGCTGCCTCGATAGCATCTTTCAAATGTTTGATGGCCAAAGGATATTCGGCCCGGCAATAAATATAGCCCTCACCGGCACCCATGGCATAGGCCCCGATAATCATCCCCTCAATGATGGAATGCGGATCGCCCTCCAGCACACTCCTGTCCATGAAGGCTCCCGGATCGCCCTCATCAGCGTTACAAACCACATATTTTTTGTCTCCTTTGGCGGCATGACAGAAACTCCATTTCATCCCTGTGGAAAATCCGGCTCCTCCCCTGCCCCTCAGTCCTGAGTCTTTCACTTCCTCAATAATCTTTTTCCTGTCCATCTTCAGAGCTTTGGCCAGTGCCTGATAACCACCCGCAGCCTCATAATCGGCTAAAGATTCCGGATCGATCACCCCACAATTTCGCAGCACAATGCGCACTTGCTCGCCAAACAGCTCGTTGTGCACGCCCTCCTGCTTCTCGGCCAATATGACGTTTCCTTGCACCTGCTTTCCCGCCAGATAATCATCCATCAGGCTGCCGATCGTTTGCGGATCAACCTTGCCCAAGGCAATCCTGCCCTGCTCCAAACCCCAAAACTCCACTATCGGCTCCTCAAAACACATTCCGATACAAGCCGTCTTTTTCAGGATCACAGGTAAATCCGAGCTCTGAATATGCTGCTTAATGGCCAGATACACGTCCATAGCCCCCGCAGCAAGACCGCAGCTTGCCATTCCCACCTTTATCACAAAGCTCATTTTTCCTCCTGCACAAAGGCAAATTTTTCCAGAATGGCGGGAATCTTTTCCGGAGTCAGTTTGCCAAAAGTCCGCTCATCTATCATGATCACCGGAGCCAGCGAACAGCAACCCAGACATGCAACCTCCATCAGGGTGAAATTGTTGTCCGCAGTGGTCTCCTCACCCTCTCCAAGATTCAAGGCTTCCCTCAAAGCCATGGAAATCCCGTTGGCTCCCGAAACATGACAGGCAGTTCCCTTACACATCCTTATCGTGTGCCGGCCCTTGGGTTTGAGCCTGAACATGGAATAAAAGGTGGCTACTCCATAAATCTCTGCTGCAGGAATTTGCATCTGTTCGGAAAGGTAACGCATTGTAGCTTGAGAAAGAAATCCTTCCAGTTCCTGAACTTCCTGCATCAGCGGTATCAACGCTCCTTTTCTACCATGATACTTCGCTATCACGGCATCGAGCTTACTAAACGCAGTTTGCATCGTGGCTCCTTGTTCGGTAATTATTTTTATGTCTCACACACTTACTTGAGGATACAGGGTCAAAATGCCTTCCCCGGTGCAAGGCACCTCTTTCGGTTTTCGGAAGCTACACAGAATCAAACACATAACTCAACTCTATATCCCTTTCTCCACTATCCATAACGCTATCTCTTTGTCAAATGAAAAAAAATAGGGCGGGCAGGAATTATGGCATCCCTACCCGTCCTGGCCTTGATTTGCCCTCCGGGACTTCTTAAGTTTTGTTTTCCAGTTCCCACGTTGAAATTACATAATCAAACGGGGCATACAATATTGGGTGGTGGGCTGGGCATGGATTATGTCATTTCAAACTAAACACGATATTAGACAGTGATTCCCAATCTTTTGAGAAGACTCAGCACCAGAGTGAGCAGAAATCTGATGAGTTCACCCTCTTGCCTCTCGTTGAGGATTGGCAGGTTTATGATTTCATTCAGTTCATCCACGATTTTTTGCATGATGACGGGATCCATGTTTACTGACCCATCGGATTATCGAGTGTCTCGTAATCCTTCACCCGGGCCAGGAGATCACCATCCACGGCATCGGCAATACACAGCACCGGAGCCTCGCTCATCACAATATCTCCGAGATTGATGGTCGCCAGGTCCACATGCTCGGGATCGCTCTTCTTCCAGGCAAACATCATCTTCGTAAAGATAGCATAGGCCGTGGGAGCAAGCTCGTTGTAGGGAACGTTCTCACTGCTGTTTTTGGTGGCATAAGCCTTGAGATCGGAAACATAATCCGGATCACAACTGCGGTATAATGCACCCAGGTTTTTCAGGATTGCACCCATGCTCTCATTCTGCTCAGTAATGCGCGGCATTGTATGCTTCCTGCTGATACACACTGTTCCCTTGCGATAACTTCCATAAGTCATCTCGTCAACCGTTCCGCTATAGGTGCGGATTCCATACTTGAATTTGACCTTCATTTCTAAGGCCCTCCTGTTTTTTTATTTGCAGGATCACTCCTGCGTTTTTTTTATCTTAGACCATTGAATAATGGGTCGTAAGGCGAAGCACTACTCCTTTTTGGAAGTCTGTATTTCGTTAAATCGGGATGTGCAACAGTCTTTATCTGTATTTAGTTGTAATAATACTTTGTGCCAGCCTTCTAAACGGGATAGGGTAGGAATGCTGATTTTTGAAGCTTAACCCAGACTCTGCAAATTCGCTTCTAAAAAAAACACCCTCTATATATATTACGTAAGACGTTTTGCCGTTTTTCGAAAATTATTTCTCAGAAATATCGGCTGCGTTTTCCTAACTTTTACTCACTATGCAATTTGCGATACTGAATTTTTTTTTGCCACTTCCGGGCTCGTATTTCTGCTTGACAATTTTAGTAATGCTTATTTTTGTGGTCTCAGATCCTTATAGCTTCATAGAAGTGAGTGTGCCACACGGCACTGGGCTGTCAGCCTGCCTGGATCACTAAAAGAATGAGAGGTCATATATGTATCACGAACCATCGCCCCACCCTTTGATAAAGGGTTTCATTGCCGATAACCTCAGCCTGACGGGTGTGCGTATTCTGGGAGTCCTGATGAAAACTCCGGGACGCCCCCATAATTGCTTAAGCCTTATCCACCTCGCCGATATCTATCCGGATGCCAATCTGAATCCCACCTTCCGTAATGCCCTGATGCGGCTCTGGAATCCGATTCCGATGACCGACCGGATTACCATTCAGGCTGTTAAAAAAGAAATTACCCGCCTGATTGAAAACAAAGCAGAGCGTTTGAAGCTGGGCTTGGACACTTTAAAGCTGGATGCTGAGCTCGATAAACTCAGCACATATCTGAAAGAGTGCCTGTCCCCCAGCCAAAACATTCGCAATTTCCGGCAAGAAGAACACAGGGCCTATGATATAACCCAGAAGGCAATCTCCAGAATGCTGGAGCGAGCTGCCAGGCTCTCCCCTGAAGTGTATCATTACCTGCGCTCCCACCTTAAGATCGGCATTCTCTGCGAGTGGAAAGCTCCCTGAAAAATTGTATCCTGTCCCAGGCCAACAATTCTACAGATGGGTTAGATAAACAACCAAAAGATTGAACTTCAAGATCAAGCAGTGAGTTGCTGATCATTGCAACTTATTACTAACGATAACTTATAACCCTAAAATTGCCATCCTCCCCCGGCAGCCCGGAAGGATGGCTTTTAATTTCTTCATAAAGACAATTGAATAATGATTAAGACCATTGAATAATGGGTTGTAGGGCGAAGCCCTACTCCTATAAGGGTGGTGGGCGGGAATAGATTTGCAAAAATAAGCCTCACAACCAGCATATTTGGAAGTCTGAATTTCGATAAATCGGAATGTGCAATGGTCTTTATCAGTATTCGCTTTTGACAATAATGAAAAAATTCAAAGATCGCCACTCGATGTAAGTTGTATAATAAGTATGAATTGGTGTCAAGCTGTTAATAAGGATTTTCCAACAACTGCGTAGCTGAACTTAATTTGGCTACGCCTTTTTTTTGTGAAATGTCCCTTGCGGGATCTTCTGCGAGCGCCGCACCTTATCAATCTGATCTGCTTAACTCAAAGACCGAGCCTTCGCGATGGTAGCCCAGCCGGGAGTAATAGCCATCGACATCGGACATTACATAGACAGTGGTATCGGGATGGTCTCTATAGATGATTTCCATGAGTTTGCGACCGAGATCCTGCCCGCGGTATTGGGGCTTTACAAGAAGGTCACAGACGTATATATAAAAACCACAGTCTTCCAAAGAACGGGAGTAACCGCAGAGGATCTGCCCATCATGGGCTACATAGGTGATGGAAGCGGCCAGGGCTTCCCGGTATTTGGCAGAAACAGATTCCGCCCAATATCAAGACCAATCTTCGCCTTCATCTTCCAGCATTTGCATGAGCCGGGCCTCGTCTTTGGTTTTGTCGTAGGGTCTGATATTCAAAGTAACCTCAAGGTTCCGTTTGTAGATAGAATAGGGGATTTGGAGGGAATGGCCAGAGGATTGTTGAGTTTTTGGGTTTGGGGATGTGGGATTTAGAATGAATGATGAAAAATGAATAATGAAGGATGAATGGGGAAGGGGTGTTGTTTTGAATGGTGGGGAAATGGTGCCGTCCTCCGCCATGCTCCGGACTCTAGGAGGGTGGAGTTGTCACGTCTCCCCGCAGTCGAACTGCGGGGCTATGCTCTGCCTCACAAACCCATACGACCACTATGACAGATGATACCCATTTGAAGATTTGGGTAAGAACTTATAGGTGCGCTGCCCCTATTCCCCGAGGATTTTTAAAGAATTGACATTGTTTGACATAATCCAAGCCCCATCCTCCGCCCAATATTGAGTGGAGCACTGCCCCATACCCCGCCCGATTATGTCATTTCAGATTAGAATCTGTTATTAAATGGCACCCAAAGTGTCATACAGCAACAGTATGACAAATCAGCATGAGCTCTTATCCGGTGCAGAGATGCTTAGGACTTCTTTAGGAAACGTGTCACAGTGGTTTTGGACTTCTTTGGACTGATTTGTGACAGCTTTGTGTCAAAAATGGACTGATTTCAGACTGTTTCAGAACTGGCTGAATATCAACGAAATAGACCAGTTGGAAAGACTCACAGTGTGAGTGGGACGGCTAAGAATAGAAGATATTATCAATATCTAAAACATGTCTGATATCAGCACCCAAACACCTGTTTTGTTCGAACTGACAAATCGCTCAGCTGTTTTGGTTAAATTAAAACCATTGACAAAACCTCCCACATCGTATTACTCAACTATACTATCAACAACGAACGTACGCTAAGAGGTATAACATGGAAGCTGATAACAACAGATTCATTACTATCCAGGAACTACTTAAACTTAAAAGTAATTTGCACTTTGACAAAACAAAACTGGTGAAACATGCCACTAACAATTATGACTTATACACGGCATATAGGGAGAATCGTGATGCTGTTCTGGAGTATCAATGCCACCAAGGTAATATTTGAGATTGACAAAAACTCCTTACTATTGGTAATAGGAAAAAGGACTGTGAAGAGGAATAAGTGATAAATCTGAGTACTATTGCCAGCATAACTGATTTGATTTTTGGTGATACCGTAGAATTGCTGCCAGGAGTAAACGACATTTTTGAGCTTGAGCTAGCATACTTGGAGAAAACTTTGTTAGATTCGGAAAAACTTTTAGAGCGGACAGCCTATATAAAAACAATTGATGGGAGGCCATCGAAACACTATTTGCAGAATTTCAAATCAGAACAACAACACAACTTTGATTACGACAACGATGAGAGTAATTACGCTACTGCTTATGCAAGTCATGGATTGTTCCCTTATCGTGGCAAGTTTCACCCTCAACTTGTTAAAGCACTGATCAACATTGCTGGAGTTAACAAAGGAGATATCATATTAGATCCTATGGCAGGGAGCGGGACAACCAATATTGAAGCATCTTTAATGGGAATAGAATCATATGCTATTGATATCAGTCCTTTTTGTAGATTCATGATCCAAACTAAGTACGATGCTCTAAGTATAAAACTCCATATGCTAGAGTACTTACCCACAAAGGATAAAATGCTGTTTAATTATTTCAGCAGAGGGGATGTTTTAACCCGTATTTGTGACAATACCGATGTCGAGAAAAGAAAGGTATATAACCTAGCATTCCTCGCTTTTTTAGATGCAATGGGATATTCAAAAAGGGTTAAAACACAGAATCACGAAATGCTCTTCCGAAGGGTCTTAGATAAATACTACAATCAAGTAAAAGACATGCATAGCAATATGTATTATTCTGATGCCGATATTGGTTCTATGAGAATACTCCCAGATTCAGATGCTCTTGATATCAGATTACCAGACTCAAGTGTAGATTGTGTTTTGACTTCGCCCCCATATTCATTTGCTATAGATTATATCGAGAACGATAAGGACCAATTAGAATTTCTTGGCTATGACATAAAAGAATTGAAAACAAGACTTATAGGTTTAAAAGGTAAATCACGAGAAGAAAAACTCAAACAATACCAAATAGACATGGACTATGTTTGTAAAGAAATCTCCCGTGTACTCAAAGCAGGTAAGTACTTCATAGTGATTATCGGCTCTAATACTAAGCAAACTGGCGGTGTAAGGCTAGAAAGGTTTATCATAGAATCTGCTAAGAAATACAAATTAGACTTGATAAAATGTATGTTGAAGCCGATACGAGGCATGAGGAATACTATGAAAGATGAATACATTTTGATGTTTAAAAAAGGAGTTTAACATGACAAGATCAAATCAAGAAAAGTATGATACAGTAATTCAGAAAAATACATATTATTTTGTAAATGACAGTTTCGAGAGCGAATATGAATCACATATTGTCTTGATTAGAGATACTTTATTGAACTTACAACGCGAGATTAAAAACGTAGGCGCGACTAAAGAACTCTTCGTAAAAGTCATAATGGAGAAAGAAATCGGTTTGACTTCATTGTTAGCATTAACAGGAGTGTCAAATGAGTTTTTTAAGCGAATAATTACTTTGATCCGTATTGTCGACGATCAAGAATTGTCGAAACTAGTATTGAAAGAGAAATGGGCAGGCACTAATAATACTGACACTAAAGAGTGGAGTGACGATAAAATTACCGCTTTGATAAAAAATAACCCAAGCTTCTCCAAGGGAATAATTAACCTGTTTTTTGAGGGATCTACAGTTCCATTTCTTACTAGAACAATTCCAACTTTCGAGTTAAAAAAACTGAGTATTACCAAGTTACAGTTTGAGTTACCAGAAATTCTTGATAGTCTAGCAAGATATAAGGAAAAAGGCAGTTATTCGGGAAAAACGGAAACCAACCCTGAATCAGTAATAAAAAAATTGCTTAAGACATTAAACGTGAACTCAATGACGGGAGATTTAAAAGATTTAGTCACTAATGCTCACGATACAAAGAGGACTATGGACTTTATTATTCCCAATAAAACGCATCCAAAAATCATTATCGAAAGCTCATATCTAAAAACAACTTCATCTGGGCAAGGGGATAAATCAAAAACTGAGATAGCTGTTCACAATCTACTAAAGAAACATTACCCTGAGGCGAAATTTATCGGTTTCGTAGACGGTATTGGATGGTATGTTAGGAAGGGTGATTTAGGCCGAATGGTAGCTGCTTATGACGATGTTTTCACATTTCATGCTGATGAAATGGAAAGATTTAAAAATTTCCTTATCAAAACATTAGATCGGGAACACATGGGTGATTAATGAACGAGTATTGCAACCAAATCATACAAGGAGATTGCATTGAGTTGCTAAAGACTATGCCAAACGATTCTGTGGACATGACTTTTGCAGATCCTCCTTTCAATCTAAAAAAAGGATATAAGAGCTATACTGATAGGCGCAGTTTTCAGGAATATCTCGACTGGTGTTCTGTATGGATATCAGAAATGATAAGGGTTACAAAGCCATCTGGATCGATATTTGTTCACAACATTCCAAAGTGGCTTATGTACTACTCAGAAACTTTGAATAAATATGCATATTTCAGACACTGGATATCATGGGATGCTCCTACTTCACCAATGGGAAAATCCCTCCAGCCTGCTCATTACGGTATTCTATTCTATACTAAATCAGAAAAAAACTTCAAACTGAATGAACTTAGATATCCTCATAAGAGAGACAGGAAAACGGGGTACCTACAAAAAGATTATGGGGGAAAAAAGGATCAATTACACCCGTTTGGACCATTAGTTTCGGATGTTTGGTCAGATATACACAGGGTTAAGCATACATCTAAAAGAGATTTACATCCCTGCCAATTACCTCCACACCTTCTTGATAGATTGATTTTATTATCAACTGATGAAGGTGATACAATTCTAGACCCTTTTTTAGGCACTGGCACGACTGCAATATCAGCAAAGCGGTTAGGTAGAAAGTACATCGGATTCGAATTAGATGAAGACTATGTGCGGATCTCTAAAGATAAAGTTGATAACACGTATCCAAATTTTAGGGTTGGTAATTCTTGGGTTAGTTTGTATTTGAACGAAGTTGTTACGATTAGAGATATTGATTGGTCTGATTTGATAAACTTCTTTGTTATACCTAATCCAATTAGAGAAATTGATCATACAAGGATTAAACTAAAAATAAAAATAGATTTGTAATATTTTCCTTGGAGACATCATAATCGGTATCCTCCATATTTTTTAGATAACTCCCTCTACAACGATTGTATCAATCAACAATCTTATTCTGTTGCTGTAAATTATTCCCTTGATTTCCTCTCCGTCTGCAACGATAAACAGTTTCTTGTAGACTGTCTCTTTCTGATTGTAAGAAGTTGTATCCATACATGACACTGCTCAAATGAATATTCCGATGGCATAGAGCCATCAGTCCGCAGTTTCAGAGCCACCCCCTCCGAAGAATAGAGCTACTCATTCCGATCTGAGGGCCACCTTGCCAGATAAGCACATTGACCATCTCTGGATTCATACACGATAGTGCAAATAATACAAGATTTCCATTTACATGCCATATATTATGATTACTTTGTCTTATATCTTATATGGTAGGAGTAAGACATGGCACGACACAAAGCAAGCATCGATAGTGGCACATTAGAGTTAATAGAGCAGGCGATATCGGCTCTTCCTAATGGATCTGTTGTACGGAAGTTAACAATTATATCCAGTTTTTCCTGGCTCAAGACAGAAGAAATTGCAAAAGCTTACAGAGTTAATCCCAGGACTCTTTTTCGTTGGATCAAACAGTTCAAGGAAAGTGGAGTCGAAGGTCTGGTTGATAATCCCAAGGGGCATAAACCAGCCATCCTGACAGATGAGATGAAAAGTAGCATATTAGAGTGGGTAACAACCCAGAAAGACAGCGAGGGCAATACTGTTTTCTGGACATTAGACAAGTTGAGTGCTGAGTTAGAAAAGGTATACAACGTCAAGGTCAGCAGACCAACAATGTCAAAAAGCCTCGCAAAGATAAAGTTACGATATAGACGCCCAAGACCTTCTCACATCCAGTCAGACAAAGAAAAGCAGGCAAAGTAAGACCATAGAATAATGGGTTATACGGCGAAGCCCTACTCCTTTTAGGATGGTGGGCGGGAATAGATTTACACAAAAAACCCTCACAACCAGCATATCTGGAAGTCTGTATTTCGATAAATCGGAATGTGCAACGATCTTTCTATCATCCGGAATTCACCTTGAAACAACATAACAGGGCGGGGTATGAGGAAGCGCTTCATACCATAAAGGGCAGAGGGCTGGGCTTGGATTATGTCATTTCAAGGTAAACAGAGGATTAGCCCCAAGTGCTACTTTTCTTATTCTTTTGGCATAATTTCACCAAGCTGCTTATCTTATCTTTTGGAATCCAGTGATGGGCTTGGATGGCTCATTATTTGAATTGTTTTATGCACAGATGGGTATTGGGCAGGCTCCTCCTCAATCCCGATGTGTCTGAATTGGGATGAGGGAATACCTTTGCTGCTTCGCATTTTGCCCGATCCTATTCAAGCAATAATACTCAGCAGGAAGTGCGTTATGAATGCTCAACAAGTCAACCCCAAAACCAAGCTGGGACTTGCCCCCGGTTCCCTGGTTTTTACTGGTACCCAAAAGATGACAAAGGTGAAACTCACCCTGATCCAGTATTCGGAATCGGAAGTCCATTCTTTTGATCCCCAATCTGCCCGGGAAGCTCTCGATAAAATGGCTTCCTATAGTGGATCTTCCTGGCTGAATGTCGATGGCCTCCAGGATATCGAACTGGTCGAGCAAATCTGCAGTTTCCTGGACGTTCACAAGCTAACTATTGAAGATATCCTCAGCGTCAATCAACGACCCAAACTCGAAGAACACAACCAGTATCTTTACCTCGTAATCAGAATGCTATCCTCCTTTCCTGCAGATCTACAGGTTGATTTCGAACAGGTAAGTTTCCTGCTCAAAGACAAAATTCTCATCACCTTCCAGGAAAAGACCGGCGATACCTTCGAATACGTTCGCAAACGCATCTTCGAAAACAAAGGCTCCATCCGCCGGAAAAATACTGATTACCTGCTCTATTCACTTCTCGATTCCATTGTTGATCACTATTTCCTGATCCTGGAAAGCGTAGGCGAAAGCCTCACCGATCTGGAGACCGTCCTCCTGGAAAAACCTCAAAAAGACTCCCTAAAACAAATCCATCACTTCCGCAAGGAAATGATCAATATCCGCCGTTCAATCTTCCCTTTAAGAGAAGTGGTCAGCCGCCTTGATAAACTTGAAGAACCACTGCTCTCCCCAAATCTGAACCTCTTTATCCGTGATCTCTACGATCACACCCTGCGGGTTATCGAAACCCTGGAAAGCTATAGGGATACCATATCCGGCCTTCTGGATCTATACATGAACTCGGTTTCCATCCGGATGAATGAAATCATGAAAGTGCTCACCATCATCGCCACCATCTTCATTCCCCTCACTTTTATCGCCGGAATCTATGGCATGAATTTTGATTACATGCCCGAACTGCATTGGAAATTCGGTTACTTTGCCTCCCTGGGTCTGATGCTGGCTTTACTGATATTCATGCTACTATTCTTCCGCAGAAAAAATTGGCTCTAAACTACGAAAGATCCCAAAGACCATTGAATCATGGGTTGCAGGGCGAAGCCCTACTCGTGGTAGGCGGGAATAGATTTACAAAATAAGCCTCACAACCAGCATATTTGGAAGTCTGTGTTTCGATAAACCGGGATGTGTAATGGTCTTTATCATTGTTTCGCCCACAAGGGGCTTGATTGGTGGTTGTGAGGTGCCCATACACAGGGATTCCGCTTCGCTTCACACCCTGCCTATGATATTGCGCCCGCAAGGGGCTCTGTGTTGACGAGACGTCCCCATCCAAATTTGGGCTGTCGAGCTCCGGTCGACAGAGGCAACGGTTTGCCTGTTCGGAACGCATATATCCTTTGTGGCGACGAGGACGTCCCCCATCCCTAATGGGCCGTACTGCTTTACAAAAAAAGCCTCACAACCAGCATATTTGGAAGTCTGCATTTCGATATATCGGGATCTGCAACGGTATTTGAGAATGGTGAACGGTGAATGGTTAGTGGTTTGGAATACCTTAGCCCAACGGG
>JAQUHL010000147.1 GCA_028683635.1 Candidatus Cloacimonadota bacterium | reverse complement strand
TGGTATGTCGCTATACCACCCCATGATTGGCGATTCCATTTGACATCGGGTTGTGATACTTGTATAGTAGGATTGGTATATGCATTATTGTAGGCCACATAGGAAAGATTGATATTCCTCGAGCTTATGTCATACTCGGCGGAATTGCTAGGATAGCAATCTGCTACTCCATCGCCATACATATTGCTGTTTTCGTTGTTAATGGTGAAGAGCATCGTTTTGTTGGTTGCATTGTGATAAGATAACACCGAGTGATTCCCTGGGAACCGGATTCCTGTAGTATTTAATAATGTACTGCCTACATAAATCTTACCATCCAACAAAACTGGAGTAGCAATAAACTCAAACTTAAAAGAGCTCGGATCTAAATTACGCTCAGATGATCGAAGATCAGTCTTCCATTCAACTACGGGGGTTGGATTGGTGACATATACGCTCATTAAACAACCGCTTTTGTTTAAAAGAACTACGTGTTTTCTCCCTATACTATATTTATAAAAAACAGGGCTTACCCAGAACCCAGCACCACTGTGATAGCGCATCCAACCTTCAGTATGTTGGGATTCATCTGTGAATACCAATAAATCAGAGTAAGCTATCTCTAAGCTCTGCGTATCATCAATATTGTAACAATTAATGGATATCGTCTCTGGTTGGTTAAATGGTGAGGTGTTCATACTATCAAATTATTACAGATCCAGTGGTCCATTCCCAAGAAAAGGGGGGAGTTCTGTTGGTAATCCCAAATCGAACTAAACAACCAGGTTTTGGTAATGGAGCTCTTACTCTATGAGTTTGGCTACCGTCAAAACGCTCAAGTCCGAATGTTGCTACATAGAATCTGGTTCCAGTTCCTGTAACATCAGGATCAATAGCAGGTGTATTTCTGATTCGCTCAGGAATCAAGTCTCTTGTAACAGGTGGTATCGGGGGCTCAACACATTGAGCATAGATCGACATGCCAAGTAGAAATTCTGGCACTACTAATAGTTGTCTTTTTATACTAACCTCCCATTGTGATTGTCTTTGGGGAAATCTCCACCCCCATGCTTTTCAACCAATGAAGGAGTAATTTCTTACACCTTTCGGTATCGACAATCTATTTTGTAAACAAATTATCAGACGTCAGTAGTCGTAAGAATTCACAATTCTAGTTTTAGATTATCATTGAACGAGTCAAGAACTTTTTTTCCCCTTACTTGACGGCGTTAATCACTTCTTAATCTACCCTTAATCAAGCGTTAATAATTAACGCTTGATTAAGGGTAGATTAAGAAGTGATTAACGCCTTCAAACAGGGAAGGGAGGGATGTGACCCAAAGTATGGTTGTTCATGGTTTCTATTGCCATCCATGTCGTCCATATCTGTCCACGACCTCACGGCAAAAATTTTCCTTGCTTGTTTTGGTTCGTCTGAAATAAGTGTCTTACGGGGAGAGGAGTGGGAAAGGCTTTGTGCCCGCTCTTCCGCTCGGTACCCGGAACAGATTATCTACAAATAACATAAATGAGGTTTTGAACGATGGAACTTGCCAAGAGAGCGGTCGAGATCCAGGCATCTCCGATCCGGAAACTAATGCCCTATGCCGTGCAAGCCAAAAAGAATGGGCTCAAAGTGTATCATCTCAATATCGGCCAGCCGGATATTGAAACTCCTGAAGCCATGCTGAAGGTCTATCACGAATATTCGGAAAAGGTATTGGCTTATGGTCCTTCCCAGGGCTTGGATGTTTACCGCCAGGGTCTGGTGGATTATTATGCCAGGCAGCGGATAAATCTGAAAGAAAACGAAATCATTGTAACCACTGCGGGAAGTGAGGCGATAATTTTTGCGATGATGGTGGTCGCCAATCAGGATGATGAAGTCATTGTACCGGAGCCATTTTATACAAACTACAACGGTTTTGCCACGATGGCCAGCGTGAAGCTGCGTCCGCTTACCACTTATGCCGAGACGGGATTTGCCCTTCCGGAAAATGCAGAGATCGAAAAAGCGATTGGACCCAAAACCAGAGCCATTTTGCTCTGCAATCCGGGAAATCCCACGGGTACGGTCTATTCCCGGGATGAACTTGCCCGGGTGGTGGAAATTGCCAAAAAGCACAAACTCTATGTGCTCTCGGATGAAGTATACCGGGAGTTTGTATATGACGATGCCGTTCACACCAGTATTATGCATTTTGAAGGCTTCGAGGAGCAGGCGATATTGGTGGATAGCATCTCCAAGCGTTATTCTGCCTGCGGAGCCAGGATCGGGTGCATCGTCTCCAAAAACAAAGCTTTGATGGAAGCCGTGCTCAAGTTTGCCCAGGCCAGGCTTTGCCCTCCCACCATAGACCAGTTGGCTGCTAATGCTTGTATCTATCTGCCGGATAAATATATTCAGGATATCAGAACTGAGTATCAGAAACGGCGTGATCTGGTTTATAATGAACTGCTCAAGATCCCCAATGTGATCTGCCGTAAACCGCAGGGAGCCTTCTATATCTGTGTGAAGCTACCGATCGAAGATGCCGAAGATTTTATGATCTGGCTATTGAAGGATTTCAACATTGATGGTGAGACTGTGATGACCGCACCCGCGGAAGGGTTCTATGCCACGAGCGGGATGGGAAGAAATGAACTTCGCATTGCCTATATCCTGAACGAGCAGGATCTTAGCAAAGCGATGAAGATATTCAGGGCTGGATTGGATAAGTATCTCTCTCTCAAGGCAAAATGAATGCTTCAGTAGCGGATGCCCTGCTCTTCAGGAAGGTTCTGGAAGGAGTGATTCACAATATCAATACTCCCCTGAACCTGGTCCTGGGCTATGTCCAGCAACTCCAGAAGAACGATCCTGATAACGAGCATCTGCAAAAGATCTTCAATGCCGGACTCCAGATAGACGAGATTCTGAACGATACCTATCGCAGTGTCCTGCACAGGCTTATCCTGCAAAAGACCGAGTTTGACCTGGGTCAGTGGTTAAATGAGGAAATGACCCTCCTGCACAATGAGCTTGCCATAAAACACCAGTTCAGGTTTGAGCTGGTTCCCTGGCAGGATGCCCCAAAGGTCAAGACCTCCTCGCTGTTACTGAGCGTCTGCTTTGAGGCCATCATCCTCAAAATAAGCAAGCTTCATCCCCACAAGCCCTTACCAGCCACTCTCGGCATTAAGGCAAAGAATCAGGAAATCCTGATCCGGATTCCCGCTGCGGATAAATTCGACGTGGGAAAGCTGGAGGATTTGTTCGGCTATCTGAAGGGGCCGATGAACCTGATGGAATATCAGAATCTCGAGACCAGAGATCTATTCCGTTTCTCGCAGGAAAGCCATGATGGCCTGTGCACAATCCGGATCAAGGTATATTGATGAAAAATAACGGTAAGCATAGAATCCTGGTGGTGGACGATAGTCCGGAGACTTTGGAGCTCTTTCGTCATCAATTGGCACCTGACTATCATATCCAGACTGCCGAATCACTGGAAGAAGCACGAAAGCTTCTCAACCATTTCAATTTTCACATTGCCATCATCGATCTTATTTTGCCAGGGGAAAACGGACTGGATCTGATTCAGGAAATCACCCAAAACTATCCCTATATGGCAGTTATAGCCATCAGCGGCCAGGCAACGATCGAATCTGCCGTACAGGCCATGAAACTGGGAGCCAATGAATTCATTACCAAGCCGATCCGGAATCTTGATCTGATCAATCTGCAAATCAATAAAATACTCCAGACCCAGTGGTTGATCGAAGAAAACCAGCGTCTGAACGAACTCATCCAAAAGGATATCGAGACGGATCTGATCATCGGCAATAGCCCCAGTATCCAAAACCTCCTCCAAAAGGTGAAAAAGATCGCCAAACTGGATGCCACGGTAATGATCACCGGGGAAACCGGAGTGGGGAAAAGCGTGTTTGCGGAGCTTATCCACCGTAATAGCCACCGCAAGCTGAAGAAATTTGTCTCAGTAAACTGTGGGAGCCTCACGGAAACGCTTTTGGAAAGCCTGCTTTTTGGGCATAAGAAGGGTGCTTTCACGGATGCATGGCGGGATAAAATCGGCTATTTTCAGGAGGCCAGCGGGGGAACGCTCTTCCTGGATGAAATCACAGAGACCTCGCTCTCCTTCCAGGTTAAACTGCTCAAAGTACTGGAAACGGGAATCTTCCGTCAGGTAGGCTCGGATAACGACATGTTCACCGACCTCAGAATCATTGCCGCTACAAACAAGGATATCAGTGAATTGGTGGTCCAAAAGCTCTTTCGGGAGGATCTTTACTACAGGCTTAATGTGATCAACCTCCATATCTCACCCCTGAGGGAGCGCAAGGATGATATCAAGATCCTCAGTTCTGCATTTGTAAGGGAGTTTTGTGCAAAATATAAGAAGGACGAACTTACCATCTCTCCGGGAGTGATGTCCATCCTGCTCAATCACGATTGGAAGGGTAACGTCCGTGAGTTGCGCAATGCCCTCGAGCATGCCGTCATCCTGGCAGAACATTCCATCCTCCAGACCGAGGATCTTCCCGAAAATCTGAATCCCGACAGCCTGCATCCGGAAATCATCTATAGCCACGAACTGGAGAATTGGCACAAATCCCGGACGGAATTTGAGAAACGCTATTTTACAGCCCTGCTGGATAGTACCAAAGGAAACCTCTCGCAGGCGGCCAGAATATCCGAAATCGAGCGGGTAAACATCTATAAAAAGTGTAGAAACCTGGGGATAGACCCCCAGTGCTTTCGCAAAGGCTCTTCCAACCATGAAACAGATACAGATTGAAACCTGGTGGTAAAATTATGAAGACGCAGTGGAAGATTTCTCCTTATCTATACCTCCTTCCGGCTTTTATCCTGCTTCTGGCATTCAGGATGATCCCGATCATTATGTCCTTCATCCTGGGCTTTTTCAAGTGGGGCATCACTGGCACGGGAGATTTCATTGGTATTCAGAACTATGCAGACCTCTTCAAGGATGCAGTGTTTTGGAAATCCATGATGAACACCTTCTGGCTGGTGATTTTTGTTGTTCCGGCGAGCATTGTTTTTTCGCTGTTTTTTGCAGTGTTGCTCAACTCCGTGAAACGGTTCCAGGGCCTATTCAGGTCAGTCTATTTTTTGCCATTCGTAACCTCGCTGGTGGCAGTATCCATCGTGTGGAAGATCATTTTCAACACTCAGACCGGGCTGGCCAATGTCTTCCTGGGAATCATTGGGATTGAGCCCCAAAAATGGCTGGCAGAATCAACCGGCATCTATACTCTGATCTTTTCCCACTTTGGCATCAGTCTTCCAGCCTGGGCGGGCGGACCTTCCCAGGCACTTTTTGCCATCATTATTATGACTATCTGGAAGGGTTTGGGGTACAACACCATCATCTACCTGGCTGGGCTGCAAAATATCTCCAAGGATTATTATGAAGCAGCTGAGATCGATGGAGCAGGGAAATTCAGGCAGTTTTTCCGCATTACCTTGCCGCTGGTATCGCCCACGACCTATTATGTGCTGATGATGACGACGATCGTCAGCTTCCAGGCCTTTGCCCAGGTCTATTTAATGACCGGGGATGGCGGGCCTCAGGATACCACCAAGCTG
>JAQUHL010000146.1 GCA_028683635.1 Candidatus Cloacimonadota bacterium | reverse complement strand
GATATGACCGCCTTCTCCCTCGCCCGGGAAAACAAAATCCAGATCAAGATCTTCAATATCAAAACTCCGGGTGAATTGCAAAGAGCGATTCAAAGCGGCGATACGGGAACTTATATTCATAGCTGATTCCCCGGGAAATGACTTGGGAGATTTCGCCTAAGGGGAAAATCATTGAGGAAAAGATGGAAGACTTTAAACAAAACGCAACTGAGAAAATGCAGAAGTCCTTTGAGGCCCTGCTGCATAACTTCTCCAAAATTCGCACCGGACGCCCCAATCCAGCCATATTGGATGATATCAGGATAAATTACTACGGTGCTCCGAGTCCGATCAAACAGCTTTGCAACGTGTCCGTACCGGATGCGCGTATGATGGTGATCCAGCCTTGGGATAAAACCACGCTTGCCGATATCGAAAAAGCGATCCTGGCAGCCAACCTGGGTATCACCCCGGAAAACGATGGAAACGTGATCCGCCTTCCCCATCAACCACTTACTGAAGAAAAACGCAAAGACCTGGTTAAGAACATGAAAAAGACCGCTGAAGACGCCAGGATTGCCATTCGCAATATCCGCAGAGATATCAATGAGGCCATCAAAAAAGCCGAAAAAGCCAGCGAAATCAGCGAAGATGAGGAAAAGAAACAGCTAAAAGATATCCAGGATCTCACAGATGACTGGATAAAGAAGATAGATACCAGCGAGAAGGCCAAAGAAAAAGAGATCATGGAAGTGTGAATAAGACTTCCTTGCAGAGTGGAAACTGGATGCTGTATTCTGGATTCCCGATCAAGCCGGGAATGACGGGCAGTATTATACCGGGTTTGAAGGACATAATCCATGCCCGTCCCACCGCCCTATAACCCGGAAAGCTAACGTCAGTTTAAAGCAGTAACCAGATATCTACCACAGAGGGCTTAGCTTGTGCTTAAAAGGAAGGACCCAGGCACTTCGCAGCATAATTTTGGTATTGACGGGATTGTTGCCATTGCCAAAACTGTCACTATGAGGATAATTTTAGTTTTTGCCCTGTTTGCCCTGCTCGTGGGCTGCGATATCTTCGAGCTGCGAAAAGCGGAAGAACCGCTTGATGATCCGCTGTGGAATGATTTCTACACGGAGTATTCGCTTACCCTGGAAAACCTCCGCTATAGCTATGCAGACAGCCGCAATGTGGTAAAATACCTCAGCCTTTTCCATCCTGATTATATCTTTCATTTCGCCTCGCAGGACATCAGTGAATATAACATCACCCAGACCTGGGACCGCACCATGGAACGGGATATGCTCTTCAATCTCCATAACTGGGCGGATGATATGGCTCTGAACCTGACGGAGCAGAGCGTGGATATCCAGGCCAATGAGATCAAATATTACGGTTCTTACCTGCTTAATATCAATCGCAACAAAGCAAGCCAGTCCTATACCGGAAACCTGGAGATTCACTTCCGGCTGGTCAATGGCCTGTGGCTGATCTACCGCTGGTATGATTATCGCAGTGGAAGCAGCGCCACCTGGGGGAAATTGAAATATGATTTCTCCCAGTAAACTCATCCTTCTGTGGATGCTACTACTGCTCGTCTGGGGATGCACAAATCCCTTTCATCCTAAGATGCGGAATCTGCCCAGCTATAGCAACCGGACTCCGGGGGAAGTTCTGAATAATCTGGTGCTGGCCTACAAACAGAAAAACATCGAGCTATATAAAACCCTGCTGGCTGAGGATTTCAGGTTTGAGCTGATCTCCTCCGAAGTGAGCCAAATCGGCACAGATATGAATGGGGATGGGATCAACGACGATTGGTGGGGCTACGACCAGGAAGTCGAATATACCACAAATCTCTTCCAATATGGCTCCAGCGACGGGATCTATCCTCCTCCGGATGAGATCGATCTCAAGCTTTCTATTCCCGGAGCTGAATATTGGGAGATCGATCCTCAGCAAGGGAACGAAGATTGGGTGGTGATTCCCTGCTCCTTCACTCTGACCCTTACTTATAACCAGCTTGGTTCTTCACTCACTGCCACCGGCACTGCCAGATTCTATCTCAAACCGGTGGGAGACAGGTGGTATATTGCAGTTTGGAGAGACGAATCGAACCTCTGAACCCATCCCGGATTTTGGCAATTGACTTTGGTGAAAAAAGGATCGGGATCGCCCTGACAGATCCTCTGCAACTCTTTGCCAAACCACTGTGCTGCCTTGAAAACAAGGGATTCCGCCAAGTCTTAAGTGAGATCCGAAACCTGATATCCATTCATGAAGTAGGCATGTTGATAATTGGTCTGCCCCTCTCGATCGAGGGGAAGCGCACCGCCAAAACTATTGAAACAGAGGAATTTATCAATAAAGTGAGAAACAAACTAAGCATCCCTGTACTATCCTGGGATGAACGATACAGCACTTCCGAAGCAAATGACTACCTGAAAGAAATGGGTTATGGCTGGAAAGAAGCCCGTCAGCTTATCGATGCCATGGCAGCTTGTATGATCCTGAAAAGCTATTTGGAGAGCAGATGAACCTGAAGGAACTATCTCCAGCTGGTAAGATACAAATGGCCCTGGCGCTGATTCTGTGCATTGGGCTGCTTTTCCTGATGTGGCAGATCTTGGTGCCAACAAATTCGGAAGAAAAGATTCTGAGGATCAGAAGCGGAGACACTGCCCAAACCATTGCTACAAAACTAAGTGAATTGGGTTTGATTCGCAGTGAATATCTCTTTGTTCAGCTTGCCAAACTCACAAAAAACGATCGCCAACTGCAAACCGGCACCTATGTCATCGGCGGGCACTTAAACCTATGGCAGGTAGTAAATAACCTCAAAGATGGCAAGCAGGAAAATATCCGCCTCACCTTTCAGGAAGGGCTTTCCCTCTTCAGATCTGCTCAAGTGGTCCAGAATAGCGGAATCAAATCCAGCGAGCAATATATGGAAGCGGCGGTTGACACAGCATTCGTACGCAAACTCACCGGCTTCCAGGTGAAATCTCTGGAAGGATTTCTGTATCCGGAGACTTATCTGGTGGATATCGATACTCCCGCCGATTCGATCCTGGGGATTCAGACCCGGGAGTTCTTTAAAAGGCTCAAAGCCGCTAACATCGAAATCACGGATAAGGAAGAGTTTTACAAGGTTCTGATCCTGGCCAGCATTGTGGAAAAGGAAGCAATTCAGCAAGATGAGAAACCAATTGTGGCAGGAGTTTACCTGAACCGGGTAGCAGAAGGAATGAGGCTAGAATCCTGCCCCACGGTGGATTACATCCTCGAAAAGCGGGGGATCAAACGCTCGGTTCTAACCCGCCAGGACACCGAGATTTACTCACCTTACAATACCTATCAGGTGGATGGATTGCCTCCGACCCCGATCTGCAACCCTACCATCTCATCGATCCAGGCTGTGCTGAATCCGGCAAAACACCGGTATTTCTTCTTCTTTGCCGATCGTCAGGGCAGAAACGTTTTCTCAAGAAGCTTTGATGAGCATCTGAACAAGCAGAGAAACTACCGATAGCAGGTTTCGGGATGTGCAACGGTCTTTTCAGGTTTGGATGGATACAAAATAGCTTGACGGATAATTGAATCGGGAATTGATGGAGCCTTGTGTTCTTGGTTTCCCGCATCGTTAGCAGATATTGCCGGGATTGCCGGTTAAAGATTTGGATAGCGGAACTGCTTAAGATGCCATGGAATGCTCGAGAACCTCGCTTTAGGTGCGGTTGAACAACCTTTTTTTAAGGAGAGACGATGTTTTTTAGGTCTTTTATTCGTGCTTTGTCAGACACATGGGGCAGAGGTGTTTTTCACACGTAGGCCACCGCAATCAAGACAAAGGGAAATCCTGCTGCAGGCAGTTGTGTCCCTGTATTATTACATGGCAAGAACTGCAAAGCTCAGCGGATATGAGATCAATTTCATCGATCGCATCCTGCATTCCATGTTTGGTAACGAAATCCCCCTCTATGAGATCGAGAATGCCCGCCAGAATTATCTTTCCATCCGCGATGCAGCGCATATTCTGAACCAACAGACCAATCATGCAGATAAACTGAAGATCATCCTGAATTTGATTGCTCTTGCTTATCACGACCGGGATAAAGTCCATGTCCTGGGCAATGTGGAAATTGTGGAACTAGTCGATCTTTTACTCCTGGATGTTAATCTCCTGGATCAGATATTTGATCTCTATGAGGGGAAAACCACCGCCCTGGATTTGAATGGGATCCAGTTTTCTTCATCGGATGATTCAAAGCTCAGAAATTCCATGGTATGGGCTGCAGAGAAAGGGGATTACAAGTTTCTGGGTAAGGACAACAGCGCCAGGATCAGTTTTATTATGATCGAAGACCTGGTGATGATCTGCTCCCAGAGCTGTGAACAGGCAGAGTGTCCCCACGGTATATTATCCTCCAAAACTGGTGAGTTCACTCCTCTGCGGCCGGGTATCTTTGAATTGCTTACCCCGGAAAGTATCCTTGTTCTGGATGGCAGGATCGGTGAGATTATGATTCATCATGACACGCTCTGGACGTTTTATAACCTGATGCTGAGCCATGATGAATACCGGATCAAGCTACCTGGAGGAGGTGTCTTCAGCTTTGTTTACCGGAATGGAAGATTACTGAAGACGGACTTCGCAAAGAAGAAATCATGGCGTTCCAAAGAAAACGAATTAGCTCTTGATGAAGCCATAGATCTCCAAAATCCCGAGCTCTCCCTGCTCACCATGATAGCAGTAAAAGCGGATGACCATGCCCAGTTGCCCGAGCCCCGGGAGCACTATCTGGAACTGCGAAACAAGCGCTATCTGATCAGCCAGAACCAAAGCAGTAACTCACTGCTTCAATTCAAAAGGACTGGAAACCAGTATCTAGTATCCAAAACCGGGGATGCTGTGGTTTTCATCAATCGCAAGAATTTGAAGGAAACTGCCATCTTCACTCTGAACCAGGATGTGATAAGCACGGGATCGATGCATTTCATTATCAACCGTAACTGGGAACTCATCGAAATCCCGATCGAAATCAAGAAACTTCACGTAGAGGAAATTCACCACAGCTTTGCCTCGGGAGGAAACATCGCACTGGATGGGATCAGCTTCCAGCTTTCCCACGGGCAGATGATGGCTATCATGGGTCCCAGCGGGAGCGGGAAAACGACTCTGCTAAAGGTGCTGCTGGGAGAAATTCGGGCTGATAAGAGCAAGATTATGATCGATGATCTGGATTTTGTGGCAAATTATTCCTTTTTCCAGAGACACATCGGTTATGTGCCCCAGGATGACCTGCTGTTTACCAATCTAAGCGTCTATGAGAACCTGTATTATAACCTTCGTCTGCGTCTTCCTCAGATCAGGGACAAAATCGAGATTAAGACGAGGATAGAAAATATCCTCCGCAACGTTGGGCTCTATGACCAGCGCAATCTGATTGTGGGCGACGTGATGAATAAAAAACTAAGCGGTGGTCAACGCCGCCGTCTCAATATCGCTCTCGAACTGGTGAGCAACCCCATGATCATGATCCTGGACGAACCAACCAGCGGGCTTTCTTCCAAAGACTCGGAAAACATCACCCGCTTTCTTGCCGAACTGAAGGAACAGGGAAAGATT
>JAQUHL010000145.1 GCA_028683635.1 Candidatus Cloacimonadota bacterium | reverse complement strand
GCAGGTATTCTACAGAAGCCTGGGTTACCAGATCCCGGATCTTGCTGGGGAAAACACCGTTATCCATCTTGCCAAAAACGAGCTTTACATCTGCTCGATCAGGTTCAAAGATGAACTGAAACCTGGTATCAGGGATTCTTTATACCAGCTACGCAGGCTCGGAATAAAGAAAATGATGCTGCTTTCCGGGGACCGGGAAGCCAAGGCAGGCAGGGTTGCACAAAATCTCGGGCTTGATGCTTACAAGGCAGAACTGCTGCCCGGGGGAAAGATTGCAGAGATCGAAACAATTCACAGCCAGGAAGAGCCACTGATCGCCTATGTGGGAGATGGCTTGAACGACGCACCGGTACTTGCCAGAGCGGATATTGGCATCGCCATGGGAGAAATCGGCAACCAGGCCTCGATCGAAACTGCGGATATCGTGCTGCTCAATGATAAGCCGGAACAGCTTGTGGCAGCAAGGCGGATTTCGCACAATACCCATGCCATCGTGGTGCAGAATATTTGCCTGGCTTTGGGGGTTAAAAGCCTGGTAATGATCTTGGGCGCAGCAGGCTTGAGCTCGCTCTGGGAGGCGATTATTGCAGACGTGGGAGTAACGCTGCTGGCCATCCTGAACTCCATGCGGGCGTTGAAGATAAAATCGGCAGCTTGACAAAAAAGGGACTTCAATTTTTGGAGTCGGGAGCTTGTTTCACGCAGATTTGCGCAGATATTCAAAAGACGCAGATGGGCGCAGAAATAAATCTAAGAATAGAAAACTGAAACAATAATGGAGATAAGATGAAGATAGATATTACTTTGCCGGATGGTTCGGTTCGCAGTTATTCCGAACCGATTTCCGCCTTCGACATCGCCAAAGGGATCAGTCCCCGCCTGGCTGATGCGGCTCTGTGTGTGGAAAGCTCTGGCATGCTGCATGATATGAGCCATGTGTCCGAATCCGACGCTAATGTGCTCTTTCACACTTTCAAAACCGAGAGCGGCAAAGAGCTTTACTGGCACAGCACTTCGCACCTGATGGCACAGGCGGTGAAACAGCTTTTCCCGGATGTGAAAGTAACGATCGGCCCTGCCATTGAACAAGGCTTTTATTATGATTTTGATAGAGACGAACCCTTCACTGATGAAGATCTGGCGGCGATCGAGACCCGCATGGCTGAGCTCATCAAAGCTGATGAGCCTTATTATCGCAAAGAACTCAGCAAGGCTGAAGCAATAGAGAAATTCAAAGCCCTGGGTGAGGATTACAAGCTGGAAATCCTGGCCGGGATCCCTGATACGGATACGATTTCCACCTACCAACAGGGAGATTTCGTCGATCTCTGCAGAGGCCCACATCTACCCTCCACCGGCAAAATCAAGGCTTTCAAGCTGCTCAAAACCTCGGGAGCTTATTGGCACGGAGATGAGAAGAACAAGATGCTGAAACGCATCTATGGGATCAGTTTTCCATCTAACAAAGAGCTGGCGGAATATCTCACCTTCCTCGAAGAAGCCAAAAAGCGCGATCACCGCAAGCTGGGCAAAGACCTCGATCTCTTTTCCATGAACGATGAAGTTGGCCCCGGGCTCGTGCTCTGGCATCCCAACGGAGCAATGATCAGGCACCTGATCGAAAGCTTCTGGAAAGAGGAACACTTCAGGCGAGGCTACCAATTGGTCTATACTCCGCACATCGGACGCGCCCAATTGTGGAAGACCAGTGGTCACCTGGATTTTTATACAGATAGCATGTATGCCCCGATGGTGGTGGATGAACAGGATTATTATATCAAACCCATGAACTGCCCCTTCCACATTCACGTTTACAAGGCAAACCACCGTTCCTACCGGGAACTGCCGATCCGGTTGGCCGAGTTGGGAACCGTTTACCGCTATGAACGTTCCGGGGTGTTGCACGGGCTGATGAGAGTGCGGGGCTTTACCCAGGACGATGCGCATATTATTTGCACTCCCGAGCAGCTCGATGTGGAAGTGGAGAAGCTTCTGCAGTTTTCCCTGGATTGGATGAAAAGCTTTGGATTCAAGGATATCATCATCTACCTCTCCACCATGCCGGAGAAAAAGGTGGGCGATGAGGCGGATTGGGAAAGAGCTACGCAGAGCCTGCGCCTGGCCATCGAGAAATTCGGCCTGGAATATAGGGTTGACGAGGGTGGCGGAGCTTTTTACGGTCCCAAGATAGACGTTAAGATCAAGGACGCCATCGGACGCGAATGGCAATGTACCACCATCCAGTTTGATTTCAACCTCTCCACCAGGTTCGACATGAGCTATATCGGTGCAGACAATACCTCACACCGCCCCTTCATGATCCACAGAGCGATTATGGGATCGATGGAACGGTTCTTTGCCACTCTTTTGGAGTATCACAGCGGTAATCTGCCCCTGTGGTTATGTCCGGTGCAGATCATGCTCCTGCCGATCACGGACGCCCAATTGGATTATGCCGCTGCCTTGAAGGATAAGCTTCTGGCAGAAGGCATCCGGGCAGAGGTGGACACCCGAAGCGAGAAGATCGGCTACAAAATCCGGGATGCAGAAATGAGAAAGGTGCCCTATATGGCGATCCTCGGGAAAAAGGAAGAAGCAGAGCAAAGCCTTTCCCTCAGGCGTCACACCCAGGGAGATCTGGGAGCACTTTCCGTTGAGGATGCAGTTTCCAAGATCAGGGCTGAAAGCCAGCCGGGCTAAAGAGCGATGCAGATCAAGGAACTCGTATATCAGGAACTGAAGCTTCAGGCCCAGGCCATTCAAAGCCTGGCGGAGAGGCTGGATGAAGAAGCCCTGAAGAAGACCTTTGATCTTCTGGTAGCCTGCCAGGGCAAGGTGGTGGTCACAGGGATCGGGAAAACGGGAATCATAGCCCGCAAGATTTCTGCAACCCTGGCCAGCACCGGCACAACATCCATCTTTCTGCATGCCGCAGAAGGCATTCATGGGGATCTGGGAATGCTGCACTCAGGGGATGTGGTAATCGCGGTCTCCAATAGCGGCAATTCCAGTGAAATGCTTTCCATCGTTCCTTTCATCAAGTTTTTGAAGACTCCCCTGATCGCCCTGACCGGCAATCTGAACTCTGCCCTGGCCCAGGCTGCTGATGTAGCGCTGGATTGCTCTGTGCCCCGGGAATATGAACCTCTGGGCATTGTGCCCACTTCCAGCACGACTGTTGCCCTGGCGCTGGGAGATGCCCTGGCAATCGCGCTCCTCAAGCACAAGAACTTCAAGACTGAGGATTTTGCCAAGCTCCATCCGGGAGGCACCTTGGGAAGAAAGCTGCTGCTTCGGGTGAGGGATCTGATGCACAGCGGTGAAGAATTGCCCATAGTGAAAGAAACAGACACCATGAGTGCTGCCATCCTGGTGATCTCCTCCAAAAAGTTGGGCTGCACGGCCGTGGTTGATAGCCAGGGCTTGCTGCGCGGGATGATCACAGATGGTGATCTGCGCCGCCAACTGATGGAGAAAAAAAACCGGCTTTTGGACTATAAGGTGGCAGATTGCATGACCGCCATGCCCAAAACTCTGGCTGGTGACCTCCTGGCTGTCGAAGCACTCAATCTGATGGAGAACCATAAGATTACCATGCTCCCCATCACCGATGCAGCCGGCTACCCCATCGGCATGCTGCATATGCATGATCTGATCCAGGCAGGTGTGATATAGGGAACTCTTTGTGGAATTTGATTTCCACAAAGAGAAGAGTTTGTTTCATAGGGTTTAGGTAGGATGCGTTGTGGGTTCATTGATTTTTTCCCTTTGAAAGGTCATAATCTATTCCCGCCCACCACCCAAAAAGGAGTTGGGCTTCGCCCTACAACCCATTATTCAATGGTCTTCCATATATGAATGGGGATCCGCCCCATACCCCGTTTAATAATTTCACTTCAAAATGGCATTTATATAAATTCTTTTATTTTTGGAACGAAAAATACAAGCAAAAAACCCTGACATCAGAATTCTCGAGGATAATACCCGGGGAAAGGCTCTGGGTTACCTCATAACAAGGAGGATCCCATGAAACAAGGACTTGCATTGTTAATCATGCTGATGGCAGTTATCTTGCTCAACGCCACAGCCGTAGTCGTCAATAGCTATAACCTGAACCAGGTTCTAAAGCTTAGCCGCAGCAGTTACAGCGTGGATATCGAGAACCAGATAGCCTCTGTGACCCTTTCAGAAACTTTCAAGCACATTGGTACGGGGAACTTCAGTGCCAAATATAATTGTCCCTTACCTGAGGGTGCAAGCCCGACTCAGCTGCGCTGGTTCAACGGCACAAACTGGATGGTCGCCCTCATCTCTCCAACTCCTCAGGATTCCAATGCGGTAGGCCCCGGCCAACTACCTCAATACTTAAAGGATTATCTGGGTTTTTTCCCCTTGATGTTCAATCTCAACATGACGATGGTTCCTGGAGATAGCGTCGTTGTGCAGCTTAGTTATGTTCAGCTTCTGGACTATGAAGACGGCAGGGTAAATATCAATTTGAGGAATGATTATACTCCGGTACAGACGAGTAACCTGGAGTATCAGAGCTTGGAACTCATTATCAATTCAGAACGCAGCATTGTCGAGGGCATGATCGAAAGCCACCCCGCCGCAGAGATTACTTATGATGAGCATCATGCCATGGTAAGCTATCAAATCGAGAATGAACCCGCCAATCTGGATTATCAGGGCTTCTACGTGCTATCTGCCACAGAACTTGGCCTTTGGGCGATGAGCACCTATCTGGACGAGGTTCCTGATGAATATGGGAATGGATTCTTCTCGATGATCGTGGAGCCGGATCCCTCTTCCGGGGCGCAGGTGATAAACAAATATTTCACCCTGATTGTGGACACTTCGGGAAGTATGATGGGCACGAAGATCATCCAGGCAAAAAATGCAGCCTCCTACATTGTGAACAACCTCAACCCAGGGGACTATTTTAATATCGTGCGGTTCAGCTCCATTGCCACTGCGCTCTGGCCCAGCCACTCTTCCGCAACCCCGGATAACGTCGCTGCTGCCCTGACTTTTATCAATAACCTAACTGCTACTGGAGGGACTGACATCGGAGCAGCCTTCACAACCGCCATTCCTCAATATGCCTCCACCCCCGATGATGCAGCCAACATCATTATCTTCCTCACTGATGGCCGGCCTACCTGGGGTATAATCGACACCCAGCAGCTTTTATCACACGTTCAGACCCTTGTTGACACCTATTTTGTGGATCTTTTCCTCTTCAATTTTGGAATCGGTTTGGACGTTGATCAGCAATTGCTGACTCTGCTATCCACGGAAAACAATGGCGTTGCCCAATTCCTGGGCGATGATGAGTTGGAAGAATCGATCACTTCCTTTTATAATCTGATCCGCAATCCTGTCCTTTTGAATCCTGAGATTTCCGCCACTCCAGACAATGCCTTCGTGGAAGTATATCCGTCTCCGCTGCCCAATCTCTATCTCGGCAGGCAAATGATCATCAGCGGAAGGTATGCGAATCCTCAGCCCGTCTCAGTACATTTTTTTGGCGAGGCCTTTAACCAGCCCCTTTCCTATACCTACGAAGTGGCACTCAGCGATAGTTTCAGCACCGACAACCAGTTTCTTACCCGCATCTGGGCCAAACAAAAGGTGGAGTATCTGCTGGTGCAGTATTACAGCTATCCGCCCAATTCCCTG
>JAQUHL010000144.1 GCA_028683635.1 Candidatus Cloacimonadota bacterium | reverse complement strand
TCTGCGTGTGTTGATGCAGGATCCTGAAAAGAGTTTCCACAGCCAGGAGAAAAGCATAGCTCTTGGCTGCATCCAAAGCTCCCACCAGGATTCCCAGGGGTTTGCTTACATTGGTATAGATATTTTCCGTATCTGCCAGACCACTGCCGACTTTGTAGATATTGAGCGAGCGAACGCTCTTGGCCACGATCCTGGCAGTTGATGCACTGCCCCAAAAATAGGCGAGAACCACGATGATGATTAGTATGATATATAACATTATTCTCCTTGGATATTGTAATTTCGGGCTCCAAAGATTCCCGAGCCTATCCGGACCATATTGGATCCCTCCTCCAAAGCGATCGGAAAATCATCCGTCATCCCCATGGAAAGATGTTTCATCTCCACATTGGGCAGATCAAGAGAAGCCACTTCGTCGAAGATACTATTCAGTTCCCTGAAAAAGGGTCTGGTGATTTCCGGGTTGCGATCAAAGAGACCGATGGTCATTAGCCCTTTGATGCGCAGGTTCTTAAGCTTCGATATTTTCTGGATCGAAACCAGGGCATTTTCTCTGGTGACGCCAGTTTTGCTTTCCTCCCGGGTGGTATTGATCTGCACCAGAATATTTTGCGTCAGGTTTTGGTTGCCAGCAGCCAGATTCAGCTTTTCGGCTATGTATATGCTGTCTATGGATTGGATCAAAGCAGGTTTCAGGGTCAGTAAATGCCGGATCTTATTGGATTGTAAATGCCCGATGTAATGAAATCCCTCATAAGCTTCGCTCACGAAAGGCAGCTTGCGAAGGGCTTCCTGCACCTTGTTTTCCCCAAAATGGGAAACTCCGCTTCTCAGTGCCTCATTGATGAACTCAGCAGGATGCGTTTTGGTCACAGCTATCAGGGTAATTTCTTCCGGATTGCGGTGGCATGCCTGGCAGATTCCGGCTATCTGCTGCTTTATTTTGTACACATTGCGTGCAATATCTGGCATCTGTACTCCCATCTGAATATAAATTTTCAAACTTTCAGATACTATCCAGATGTCAAGCACAAACTCAAGTAACTGAGGATAGCCCAACGGGCGTCATTACACAGGCAGGGTGCGTGGCGAAGCCTAAGCCCCTGAGTTACGTGTCCAACAAGTGTCCAACCCCAGTCCAACCACCAACTTGTTTCAATGTTCCACCCTTCTTCGAAGGCGTTAATCAGGTGTTAATCTACCCTTAATCAAGCGTTAATTATTAACGCTTGATTAAGGGTAGATTAAGAAGTGATTAACGCTGTGGAACGAGGGTGATTTGTCCCGGATTCCCGATCCAGGTCGGGAATGACGGGAATGACTGAATGAGAATAGATGGGATTGGATTTATCAGTAGAATTATAAGCCGATTTGACGGATAGCTTCGTAAGCTATAATAGCGGCAGAATTGGCAAGGTTCAGGGAGCGGATTTTGTCGCTCATGGGGATTTTTATCAGTTGGGGGTGGGAATCGAGCAAATCTTTGGGGAGGCCTCTGCTTTCCGGGCCGAAGATGAAGACATCCCCAGGGTGGTACTTGTAATCTGTGTATAGGGTTTGGGCCTTGGTGCTGCACATATAGATGCTACTAAGGGAAAAGCGGGCAAAGATCCAATCCAGGTTATCGTGCAGTTCCCAGTCCAGTTCCTGCCAATAATCCAATCCGGCGCGTTTGAGGGATTTGTCATCGAGGAGAAAGCGCAGGGGTTTGATGAGGTGGAGCCGGGCATTGATACCCAGGCAGAGGCGGCCGATATTACCCGTGTTGGCGGGGATTTCGGGCTGATAAAGAACAATATGCAGCCGGGGATCCCGGGGAAGGTCAGATGCGGACGACATTGCTCAGGCTATTGTAAAACACTCTTTTCCAGGCTTCGAGCCAGGAGGGGAGATTTTCCCTGATTTGCTGTTTTTTGAGCCTTTCATTAACTGTATAGGTGGAGAAGGGGATGGAATTGAAGGCTGCCGGAAGGCTGGCTTTGTTATTTGCCGGAAAGAGTCCCAGCCTGCTGCTGAGCAAAGTTTGGGAGGGGGGGGAGAGCAGAAAACGGATGAAAGATTGAGCCAGAGCCTGGTTGGAAGTGGAGATGGGGACTGAGGCATATTCCACATAGAGGAAGCTGCCTTCTTTGAGAGTGCTTACCTCCAGATTCAGAGAGGATTTTTGCTGCGCCTGAGTCCAGGCAGCGGTGGCAGAATTAGCAAAAATCAGCTTGCATTCTCCTTTTTCGATTCCTTTCAGAGAGGAATCCCAATCCGGATAAGTGTATAACACATTCTTTCTCAGGCTGCGCCAAAGCTGCTCATAGCCCGCATCTCCAAAGAGGGCAAGGCTCCAGAAAAGCACCGATCTGCCGAAGCCAGAGACAGCAGGATCGCAGAGCCCAAGTTGATTGTAATACTTGGAATCCTGCAATTCACCGAAAGACTCAGGTGGAGTGGTGATACTGTGGGTGTCATAGGCAATGGCCAGATGGGAATAACCATAGGGAATGAGCCGATTTCCCTTTTCCATGTAGCAATCCGGGTTCAGGCTAAAACCATCCATTCCCTCTACGGGAAGGAAATGCTCCTCAGGATCGAGATTTTGCAGGAAAGCATTGTCCAATCCGATCACCAGATCGAAGCTTTTATCAAGGTTGTTGGAATAGAGGCTATCTATCAATTCAACGCTGGCAGGCACGGTCTGCAGAATAACTTTGGTGGCATATTCGCGCTCGAAATTGCTAATCAGCGGGCGGGCATGTTCACTGAAACCCTGGAGACACAGGATCTTAAGCTCACCTCCGGAAATAAGCTCTTCAGCAGTTTTGGGTTGGGGTTCGCCCTTGCAGGAAAGTATGAACAAGTAGCAGCAAAGCAGGATCAGGAGAGGGAGTTTCTTTAGAACAGGATCCATGCAACGATAAAATCCCATACCAGGATCAGGATGGCTGAGTTGACGACAGTTTGGGTGGTAGATTTACCCACGCCCTCTGCACCTCCAAAGGTCTTATCACCCTGAAAGCAGCCGATGGACGTGATAATGAGGCCGAAGAACAGGCTCTTCACTAATCCTCCCCAAAGATCGGAGGGGTGAAAATAGCTCTTCATGTTGTTGAAAAAGGTGTAGTAATGCAAACCATATGCCTTCCAGGCAAAGAGCCAGGCACAGATAATGCCCACGATCGAGGAATAGATGGTCAAAAGGGGGAAGGCGATCAATCCGGCCAGAACCCGGGGCATATAAAGAAAATCTTCGGCTTTGATGCTCATGCTCTGCAGGGCGTCAATTTGTTCACTGACCCGCATCGTTCCGATCTCGGCTGCAATGGACGCTCCGACCTTTCCGGTAAGCACCAAAGCGGTGAGCACTGGTCCCAGTTCGATCATGGTGGATTTGCCGATCATTACACCCATATAGCTGACGGGGATGTAGTTGCGGGTTTGATACACGGCCTGCAGGGCAGTAACCAGACCGGTAAAGGCAGAGGTGATAAAGATGAGCAGCAGGGAATCATAACCAATGCGTTTTACCTGGAGGAAAATTTCCGGGATGCGCCTGTAAAAATGGGGAAACCTGCCGAAGACCCTGCCTATGAACAAGATGTATTCCCCGATTCCAGAGAGAAATGCTCTGATCATTTTCTGGCAGTTGCCCTATGGTTCGTGGATTTTATCCAGGGAGCGGAATTGGGTGTATTGTTTTGTAAAGCCGAGCTCGATCGTACCGACATTGCCATGGCGGTTTTTGCCGATAATGAGCTCTGCAATTCCCGGCTTTTCGGTGGTTTCAGGATAGTAGTATTCATCTCTGTAGAGGAACATCACCAGGTCGGCATCTTGTTCGATGGCACCGGACTCACGCAGATCGGCCAGCCGGGGGCGTTTGTCCTCCCGGTTTTCTAACTGGCGATTGAGCTGGGATAGCGCCACGACGGGGATCTTCAGATCCTTGGCAACAACCTTTAGGGCTCGGGATATTTCGGAGATTTCCTGCTGGCGGTTTTCCCGTTCCCGGGATAGAGTCATGAGCTGGAGATAGTCTATTATCACGAGATCCAGACCTCCCAGTTCGGCCAAAAGCCTTCTGGTTTTGGCGCGGATATCCAGGGGAGTATTGGTTCCCTGATCGTCTATATAAATTGCTCTCGAGGATAGGGCTTCCGAGGCCTGCATGATGCGGATGAGCTTTTCTTCCGTCATACCGCTGCCTTTGAGCATGGCATCCATATTCACTTCCGAAGCGCTGCTAAACAGGCGCATAACCAATTCATCCGCAGCCATTTCCATCGTGAAGATGGCTACCTTTTTGCCGAGATTGACGGCGGCATAGGAAGCGATATTAAGCGCAAAAGAGGTCTTGCCCATGGCAGGTCGGGCAGCTATGATGATGAACTGGCCGGGACGAAAACCACCTGTGATTTTGTCCAGATCGCTGAACCCGGAACCCACACCCATGAGATGGGAACTGCTGGTGGCGATTTCATCGATCATCTTGAGCACCTGAGCCGAGATCTGCTCCACTTTCTGGAATCCCTGAAACATGGGCAGTTCGGCGATTTCGAAGATGGCTTGTTCGGCTTCGTCGATGATCGTCTTCACAGGTTTGGCGGAAGAATAGCAGGATTCGATGATGCGGTTTGAAGAGATAATGAGCTGGCGCAGCCGAGCCTGTTCGATCATGATATCCAGATGGTAATCGAAATTGGCACTGGAGACCACGATATCAACCAACTCGTTGATATAGGGGACTCCTCCGGCTTTCTCAAGAAGGTTGTTCCGATCCAAACGATTGATGAGGATGAGAGCGTCTATTTCGTTGCTTTCACTGAAAAGCTCGCAGATTGTGCGGTAGATGATCTTGTGGGCAGAGCGGTAAAAATATGTTTCCTTGATGCGTTCTATACCCTTGGGTATTACATCCGTATCGATAAGCATGGCGGAAAGGACGGCCGATTCTGCATTGATATCAGAAGGTAAGCTGCGGTCTGAGATCTGGATTTTTTCTGGTTCTTCTTTCTTGCGCGGCATTTATTTCCTTTGGGCAAAAGCCTTTAGTACCGGTGCGGGAACAAAATCCTCGAGATTGCTTCCCAAATCGGCAAGCTGCTTGATCATCGAAGAGGATAGATACATATAGCGGAGGCTGGGAACCAGGAATATGGTCTCGATCTCCGGGCTTAACTTCTTGTTGGTAAGAGCCAGAGAAAGCTCATATTCAAAATCCGATACAGCACGCATACCCCTGATCATGATGGAGCATTTTTCCTTCTGCGCCAGTTCCACAGCCAGGCCTGAAAAGGTGACTACGTGGACATTTGGCAAGTGGGAAAGAGACGCGCGGCAGAGTTCAGCTCTTTCCTGGAGATCAAAAAGGGTGGTCTTGCCAGTATAGTCCGCTACTGCTACCAGTACTTCCAGAAAGAGCTTGGCAGCCTTCTCCACGATGTTGATGTGTCCCAGGGTGATGGGATCGAAGGTTCCAGGATAGATGGCTTTCTTATACATTGCTCAGGGCAGCCTGGCGGATTTCCTCAATTTCCTCGATTTCTTTGGGGATATATTGGGAAAGCACGCAGTTTCCTTCGGGTGTTACCAGGACGTCATCCTCGATTCTGATGCCCAAACGCTCTTCCGGAATGTAGATACCAGGCTCGACGGTGATCACGTTTCCAGCTTCGAGCACTACATCCCTGCCTCCCAGGTCGTGAGTGTCCATACCCAAAAAATGGCCGATGCT
>JAQUHL010000143.1 GCA_028683635.1 Candidatus Cloacimonadota bacterium | reverse complement strand
CTGCTGCAAGGCTGCAACATACCTGTTTTCATAGTAGAGCTCTTCAGCACTTTTCAAACGGTTCAATTCACACCCACTGACCATTAGCATCACCAAAACCATTCCCAAGAGAGTCATCCGGTAATGGAATCGGGTGGTATGATTAAAATATCTGCCAATCATATCCTGTAAACGATACCCTCATTCGCCAATTCAAAGCGGTCAATACTCATTTCCTGCATTTTTGCCGTCAGTTCCGGGGATCTTCCGTGGGTGATGATAATGCGCTTGATATCGGAATACTGGAGTTTCAGGACACTGTTTGCCTCAGGATGCATACCATCGACGATGATGGTGTGGCAACCCTGGATGAAAGGCTGGATGCATTCCACTGTGGTGAGATCGGAGGTATAGACCAAATCTCCCTCTGCTTCCGAAATCCTGAAGGAATAGGATTGCATCGGATTGAGCAGATTCAGTTGTTTAATTATTTGCTCATAGCCGATCAGGTGGTCGGTAAGGGCAGCGCTTACACCTTCATAAAAGAGTTCGATCTCTTCCACGACCCGGTAGTGCACCTTAAAATTGAACTTCTGATCGAAGGTATAAAACATATTCAGGGATTCGATAAAGGCTACCGGACGCTCCGGCAGGAAGATATCCAATGGCTTGGTGCGTCCTTCGAGATACAGCATTTGCAGCACCATATAGAGCCCGCAGATATGATCCGGATGATAGTGGCTGATGGCAATGGCATCGAGCTCATTTCCGCTTAAGCCCTTTTTTAAAAGCAGATGGCTGCTGCCGTCTCCGCAATCGAAGAGAAGTTTCTTGCCATTTGCTGAGACGTACAAAGCAGAGAGGTGGTTCTCCAGATTTGGCAATCCGGGACCTGCGCCAAGTATTACAAATTCCATAGCTTATTCCTTTGTCTTCTTGAGCTGATTGGCAGGGATTATCACCGGGATTTCGTCCAGCTTGCGACCAAAAATGAGAAAGATGATGGCGAATATGAGCGTCATCAACAGCAGCAAGACTCGTGAGCCCACCCTGAAGGTTACAACCGTTGTGAGCACAATTATGGTATTGATAATGTAGATGATTACTGCCGTGACTCTTATCGAGCCAAGGGCGTTGTTGATCCTGTGTGTGGAATGATCCTTCCCACCTTGCATAACGTGCCTGCCATCCCTTTTTCGGGTATAGCTCACCAAAGCGATGTCGAAGATGGCATAGCTGAGCAGCATTACAGGGAGAAGGTAAAACAGCTTGTCGTTCCGGAAATTACCTGCATACTTGGCCATCATGATCCCCATCGAAGAAAGAAAGTAGCCGATAAACATCGAGCCTGCATCCCCAAGGAAGATCTTGGCCGGATTGAAGTTATATGGTAAAAATCCAAATGCAGCTCCGGCAAAAGACAGGGAAATCAATCCGATCAGCGCCATTGCTTCTGCATTCGCCTGAGAATTGATCAGGCTGAAAATGAAGAACCCCAGCCCCAACACTCCTGCCATGCCGCTCAAGACCCCATCCATGTTATCCAGGAAATTAAAGGCGTTCATCAAACCCACCATCCACAAAACAAAAAGGGGGATGGCGATATAGATGGAGGAAACCATAATCTTTATATCCGTAAAAGGCAGCATAAAAGAAAAACTGCTAAAGATCGAATTTAGCTCAAAGAACCGGAAATTGGAAATGATGAAAACCAGACTGACAATGATCTGCCCCACCATCTTGACCAAAGGTTTCATGCCAAACTTGTCGTCCCACAAACCCAGAAACACGATCATTGCCGAACCAAGCAAATACCCCTGCATGGGAAGATCAAAATAACGTCCCGGAGAGATCAAAACATCATATACACAAAGCAAAAAGAATCCGATAAAAACACTTAAGCCACCCATCAAAGGAACCGCCTTGAGATGCAGCTTACGCGCTTCCGGTTTGTCCACAAAGTTGATCTTGGCAGCCAGCTTGATGATAAAAGGCGTCAGACCATAGACAAACAGCCAGGACATTATGAACACGCTAAAGTATTCATAAATACGATTTTCCATCGATTCTCTCCACTTTTCTTCATTTATGGTACCAAATCCACTGATAAGCGATTTTGTCAAAAGGAATTTACCAGCCTTGCCCGGATCCCCAAACCCTGCTGATTCCCGGTCTGATATACTTGTGCCAGGAGCTGCTTCGGAAAGGTCTGTCAAGCTTGTGCTATGCTTTCGTAAGCTACTGTAGAAAAGGCAAGTAAGGAAAACAATACTTCTACCACAGTTCTTCTGCAAAAACCCGCGAATCTGCTTGACAGAGCTCAGGATATCCCGCATTATGTTCTTATAGCTTGGGATTGTTATCTTCGTCCCGGGCAGGGAGATGAGATATGAAAACTGTTATATGTGTTTTAGTTTTATTCTTTGGTATCCAGAGTATGGATGCGGTACCGGCAGGCCTTGAATCTGTCACCACATTGGTGGAGGGTTTTATCCGCGCGAAACAGCCGGAGTGCAAGCTTTTGAGGCTTTCCCCCAGGCCGGTCGGAGAATCAACTGAACAAGCTCTGTATTTTGTGGCAGAACTGGATCCCACCGGCTTTGTAATTGTAGCGAATGACCTGGCAGCAGTTCCGGTGATCGGCTTTTCTTTTGCCCATGATTTGGGGGCCTGGGATCTGCCTGAGAACCTGCGTTGGTTCTTTGCCACGGTGGAAGAACAGCTTTTGGCTCTCAGAAATTCATCCCTTGCTTCGCATCATGAGTGGCAAGCTGCCCTGAGTGGTGATTTTTCCAGATATCAAAGCACAAGGAGTGTTACGCCCCTTATCCAAACCAATTGGAACCAGAACTATCCCTACAATGCTGCCTGCCCCTCCGACGGTTCGGGAAGGGCCTATGCAGGTTGCGTGGCCACGGCTATGGCACAGATTATGAAGTATTGGAGCTATCCTTTAAGCGGCTCCGGATCCTATTCCTACGATTCCTCCTATGGGGTGCTTTCGGCTGATTTTGCTTCTTCTACCTTCGATTGGAGCGCTATGCCCAATAGCATCAGTAGCGAAAATCCCCAGATCGCCAATCTGCTCTATCAATGCGGAATTGCCTGCCATATGAATTACTCTGCTTCAGGGTCCTATGCCACAGGCACAAACACCATCCATGCAGTGATTGCAAATTTTGGTTACAGTGCGAATGCCCAGAGCTTATACAAGGACCATTTTCCCCTTACCACCTGGAACGATATGTTACAGACAGAGCTTGAAAATGGCCACCCCATCGGCTATTCAGGCGGAACGGGTTTAAGTGCCCATGCCTTTGTCCTGGATGGAGTTCAGGCAACTAACTACTATCACGTTAACTGGGGCTGGGGAGGATATCTGAATGGATATTTCTACCTGGACAATCTGGTTCCTCAAGCCAGCTACAACTATACTTCCAATCAGGCCGGTATCTTTAACCTGGTACCGGAGATAAATCCTCCCTCGTCACCCTCTGCGGAGCTTTCCGGGGCCACTGCCGGGATAAGCTGGTACGCACCTGAAACTACAAACCAGGAAGCAAAGTGGCTTAAATGGGGAGGAGGCAGGGAGTATCAAAACTTTGGCTTCAGCTCTGCTGCAAACTATGAGATAGCAATCCGCTTCCCTGTTTCTGCTTTGGAGGGATTCAGCGGTCGCAGGCTCGAAAAGGTTCGCTTTATTGCAGGTATGGCCGGCGCTAACTACACTCTCAAAATTTATGGCGGAGGCAGCGCTTCCTCACCCGGAACCCTCATACACAGCCAGGCTATCCCCTCCTTTCATACCGGAGCCTGGAACATGGTAACTTTATCCAGCCCGGTAAGTATTTCCGGTTCCCAGGAAATCTGGATAGGCATCCAGGTTTCTCAACCTTCAGCCGGATATCCTGTTAGCATCGATTATGGTCCTCTGGCACCCAATACAGGTAATCTGATAAAAATTGGCAGCAATGCCTGGACCCCCTTGAATGCTCTGGAGCCATCCCTTGTTTGTAACTGGCTGATCATCGGAGTTTTGGATGATCCCATCCCGGATAGTACCCCCCGTTCCTTAACCGGATATCGCGTCTGGCGCTTGACTCCAGACCAGATGGACACCCCCTCTTCCTGGAGCTTGCTTACTCCGGCAAGTACGTCTTTAACGACCTTTAGCGATAACCAGTGGGATTCCCTTGCTTTTGGAGAATATCTCTGGGCAATCACTGCCATTCATACCCAGGGAATGGAATCCCTTCCCGCTTTCACAAATCACCTCGCCAAACTGGAGGCACCCCAATTGCTGCAAATCAGCAGAAACCAGATCAATGGCCGAATATCTCTAAGTTGGCAGGTGGTTAGCGGAGCAGATTCTTACGATATATATGAGGCTACAAGCCCTACATCGGAATTCATTCTGATTGGATCTTCGGATACCAATAACTGGTGGCACTTTCCTGCTCCCGGGGACAGATGCCTGTTTTACAGGGTAATTGCAGTGGGGGAATAACGGGGTAAATCCTTAAAGACCATTGAACAATGGCTCCTTTTTGGATGGTGGGCAGGAATAGATTTACAAAAATAAGCCTCACAACCAGCATATTTGGAAGTCATTATTTCGATAAATCGATAAATCGGGATGTGCAACGTCTTTTCATTCTAACTCATTCCTTCTTCGAAGGCGTTAATCACTTCTTAATCTACCCTTAATCAAGCGTTAATTATTAACGCTTGATTAAGGGTAGATTAAGAAGTGATTAACGCCTTGGAACAAGGATGACCCGTCCTGGATTCCCGATTTCTCAGGAAATACGGGTTGTGGGTGGCGTTTTTTTGCTACTTTTGCAATAATGGGTTTGACAGGGGCCGTTCGGAGCTTTATTATCTCTATATCATAACACCGGGAAATCCGGTTTGGGAGATAGAGAAATGAAAAAAGCAATGCTAATTTTCGGAATGATACTGGTAGCAATCAGTATGAACGCCGTGCCAGGCATATATGGACTGGAGTTTGGACAAAAGTTTACCGATGTCGATGTTCACCTTTCAAAGGCTGGATTCAAACAAATTCTCAAGGAAGATAAGCGTGTCACTTACAACAGGGAAAGTGAAACAACGCTGGAAAAGCTGGAGATTCATATTGATGATAAAGGAATCCTTGGTACTTTTTCTGCATTTTACAACGATTCTTCCGATGATTTATACTATTATCTTCTGGATGAGCTTTGTGAATTACATGGAGACTATGCCTATTACGATGATTGGTTTGAAGAGTACGTCTGGGAAATAGATGGTGGGTCCTTATATCTTTGCTACGGTGAGTTTGACTACCCGATAGTTGAGTATGCCGAGGGAGTATATTAGCGCAGAAAACATCTTGGATATAAAAAACGGGCATCCATTTGGATGCCCGTTTTTAAAGGACTGCGTTTTGTTAAATTTCAGTCTTTAATTGAGTTAGCTGCCAGGTTACTGAGCGGCAGGTGCTTCAGGCTGAGTAGCAGTGGTGTCAGGAACTTCGGGGGTTGCAACTTCTTCTACCGGTGCGGCTTCTTCAGGAGCAACTTCTTCGGCTTTCTTACCACAACCGACAAAGGAAATGGCGCTCAGCAGCATCAAGGCGACTAATGCGATCAAGAGAATTTTCTTCATTTTTACCTCCATGGTATCCCTGTGGGATATTAGGTTCTTTTTTTTCTTGTTTTGGGTTGTTAAAATTCAAAAAACTATGGCAAAGTCAATGCCTGTCACAGCGTTTATCCAAACGGGCAGACTTGATTGCTGCGATGTCGTTGCATGCTTACGATGGGCATATTGAACCTTTTGAAGAGAAATTGCATCTTATAAGACCACATTTAGGTC
>JAQUHL010000142.1 GCA_028683635.1 Candidatus Cloacimonadota bacterium | reverse complement strand
AATTACGGAGCTTGTGTCAAAATGCTTCAGCATAGTCACCAGATTCAATATCAACCCATACAAAGGAAAATGGCACGATCAAAACCAGCTTCTAATTCCATGTTTGAAAAACGGGGGGATGTGAACACCAAATTTCCATTGACAGATACTGCCCCTCCATTGTGTTTACCATCAAGAAAATTACAAAGGTTTTGGTGCGAATGCATAAAGTAGCGAGAGTGATAGAAAAACTTCCTGGCCTCTTTGTGGGTGAATGGAACGGCTTACAGATCTTTCTGGTGCCTTCGCTTCTGCATTACTGGTTGGATCTTATCGGTTTACAGGTCTGGATAAGAGCCCTGTTCAGCTATCAGGTACACAATCTTCCCATCACGATCTTCTTTCTTCTGCTTTTCTATGTAGTCTTCATCCTGATGAAGGAATTTGCTTATCTGGACAAGTTCAGGGACAAACGTACGCAGGAAAAACAGACATCAGATTTTCTCAGCTTTACTTTTGGCTTTCATCAGTTGATTCTGGCCCTGGGTGTGGCACTGATGATTATCTATCTTCTGGGAACTTTTTTCAAGTATTTCTATAACATCCAGTTTCCGGTCAAGAAAGTGTTCCTGATCATGATGCATGGTACTCTGATCATTATTGCCTTTTACCAGTATATCATCAACACCTGGCTTTCCCGCTACATGGAAGAAGGTTTCCACAAGAAGCTTGCCCAGAGGAAGCTGAGAGAGTTTGTTGCCACCAATGTAAAGGCTGCTATCAGCTATACAGTTCTCCTTTTTTGTGTAGTGAATATCTCGATTTTTCTCTATCGCTGGCTTATGCATCTTGTTTTGGCTCCGCTGTTTTATTCCCAGAACCTCTTTCAGTTTAAACTGGTTCTGATGAAAACACCTATCGATGTGGTGTATAACACAATCCTGATCTTCTTTGCCTTTATGATGTCCAATCTACTTTTCTCACCTCTGATCAAACTAATGAATTCCTTTGTTCTGAGGTTTCACCCCATAAAATCCGAAAACAAGGAACCCGATGCCCAAAACGAAGACCAAGCGTCCCCGCAAGAGTAAGAAAAAACAAGGTAGCTCCCTGGGACTATATATCTTTCTGGGAGTGGTTTGTGCAGGCTTGTTGTGGTTTTTAACCAAGCCTGATGAAAAGACCGTCATTTCCCGTGAACAAGCAAGCGTAACCGAAAGTTACTCTCGAAAACCTAGCTCCACCCAAGAGGTGTCCCAGGGGCAGGCATCCAAAGAGCAGCCAACCGTGAATTTGGATGAGACTTTGGCGGAAATTGCCCGGAAGCTTGAAGTACCCGAGAAATCTCTACGCCGCAGAGCGAGCGATAACAAAATTTCTTATAGCATCCCGATCGATCCCAATACTCTGGATTTGAACTACGTCAATGTCCTCATCAAAACCGAGGTTGAAAAGGCTGGTGGTGAACTGGTTACCGGAACTGAAACCTCCAAGAGCCAGAAACTGAGCATTCTGCACAAAGCCTCCCAGAAGACCTATGATCTGGATATCTTCTATGATGAAAAGACATATAGCGGGCGGGTGCCGGACAAGGCCATAGCCATCGTCGTGGATGATTTTGGAGATATCGAAGGTGATCTCTTGGATGGTTTTTTTGCCCTTGATAAAAACATCTGTTTTGCTATAATGCCAGATACTCCGCATGGCGTTACAACCATGCAGAGAGCTCATTCACAGGGACGTGAAACTCTGATCCATATTCCCATGGAGCCCGTGGGCTATCCCAAAAACAATCCTGGAGAGAAAGCCATCTTTGTCCAGCACAGTCCTCATGAGATCGAGCACAGGCTTACAGGATTTATCAATGAGTTGCCAAATTGTATTGGAGCTAACAATCACATGGGCAGTCTGGCTACTGCGGATGAAGGAGTAATGCAGGTCGTGATGAACGTCCTGAGGAAGAACAAGCTCTATTTCCTGGATAGCCGGACGACCCAGGTCTCAGTGGCATACAGCGTTGCCCAGAAGACCCACATCCCAGCTTATCGAAACGACATCTTTCTCGATGCTCCAAATCTCAGTCAACCCACCTTTGATAGCAAGATAGATCAGATTCTCTTTATATCCCAGGAGCGTTCCCAGGTTGTAGCTATAACTCATTGCCACACCCGCAACCACCTGAACTACCTCAGCAAAATGGTAAGCAGGCTCAAGGCAGAAGGATTCAAGATTGTCCCGCTTTCCAAGCTTGGACAGCACAATGTGCCACCTATCAGCTAAGCCTGAAAGTGTAATCCACTCCAACCAATATAGAAAGGATATTGTATGAGTTTTTTGCAAAGTATTTTACTGGGCATCATCCAGGGTCTGACAGAGTTTTTACCTGTGAGTTCTTCGGGACATCTGGTGCTCGCAGGGCATATCTTTGGCATTGAAGAAAAAGGTGATATCATCTTCGAAACCTTCCTTCATCTGGGAACCGCCCTGGCTGTAATAGTATATTTTCGCAGTATGCTATGGGATTTGATCAAGTCCCTCTTTTGCTGGAAAAAAACCATCGAATCCCAAGTGCATTTTCATAACCGTATGACGATGGTCTATTTGGGAATCGCCACCTTTACAACCCTTCTTATGTATCTGCCTTTCAGTGACAGGCTGGAGCACATGTTTACCCAGCCCTTGCTGGTTGCTTTCATGCTGATTATCACTGGCATAATCATCTTTGTTTCAGATTTCATCAAGGACCGGGGTATCCCTGTTTCTTCAATGGGAATTTTCAGAAGTATCTTCATCGGAATCGGGCAGGGAATTGCCTTGCTACCAGGGATATCCAGATCCGGAACGACGATTGCCTGCTCCATCTTTACAGGTATCAAGCGCAAGGAAGCTGCGCACTTTTCCTTTCTGCTCTCTATCCCGGCAATTTTGGGGGGCAACCTCTTGGGATTCAAAGAACTTGCCTCTCTGGATAAAAGCATGTTGCTCAAATACATTGCTGGATTCTGTTTCTCCTTTGCTGTGGGTTTTGCCGTGATAGCCATCCTTATCGAACTAATCCGGCGGAGCAAGCTCAAGTATTTCTCTTATTACCTCTGGACGCTGTCCACTGCCACAATCGCTTTCTTTTATCTGGCATGAAATCCTATAGTTACAATGAATTTGCCAAGGCCAGCCTCGATTTATCGAAGACCTATTGTTACCTGATCACCGGCTCAGATTCCTATCTGGGGGATTGTGCCCAAAGGCATATCAGAGAACAAGCTCGAAATTTCCACACTGCTGAACTTATCTATCTTTATGGTGAGGAGACCACAGCCCCGGAACTAAGCGAGCATCTGGATTCTTATTCTTTGTTCTCGGAGCGGAAGGTCATCCTCCTCAAAAATTGTGACAAGCTCAAAAAGGATGCTCTCGATACCCTGGCCGCTTATTATTCATCCATATCAGACACTCAGATCCTGATTGTTTTTACTCCCAAAGTGGATGTCCGCTTCTCTGCCTGGAAAAAGATCAGGGAAGCATCCCTTTGCGTGGAATGCAATCCTCCGCGCTTTGCCGGAGACGTTCGGGCCTGGTTTGACCAGCAACTTGCCAAAAACAAGAAATACATGGACTACAAAGCCAAGGATGAATTCCTCTCCAGGATCGAGCTCGACTATGCAGCCATAGACAACGAACTGCAAAAACTCATCCTGCTGACCTATGACAAAAACAACATCAGTGCGGACGACGTTGCCCGCAGCCTGGGAACCAGCCGAAGTGGAGCAATGACGGATTTCTACCGGGCTTTGGGGCGACGGGACACTAAACAAAGCATCACTCAGATCAATAAAATGCTCTCTTCTGATAACGAGCCGATATCTATAATTTTCAATCTGTTACGCTTCATGAACCATATGTGGAAGATCAATCTTCTAAAGTCTAACCATATATCCGAATCCGAGATCATTTCCTCGCATCTTCCGGATTTGTTCGAGAAAAGTAGGCCAGAGTATGTAGCTTTTTCCAAAAACTTTCCTCTTACCAGATTTCCCTCTATCTTCAGTGCGCTCCTGGAAACTGATTCCCGGCTCAAACTAACTGCCGCCGAGCCCGATGTTCTGCTGTCTCTTTGTATATTGGAGATATTGTCGTGAAACAGGAAAGAGGCATCCTGCTGCCCATTGCTTCTTTAAACACGGAATATGGGATAGGGGATCTGGGGCCTGCGGCATATAAGTTTGCAGACTATTTGCACGATAAGGATTATGACTATTGGCAGATTCTCCCCCTGACTTTTTGCGGTTATGGGGATTCGCCTTACAATCCACTATCTTCCTGGGCTGGCTTTCCATTTTTGATCAGTCCCGAACTGCTTTACAAGAATAAACTGATCAGCAAAGCAGATTTGGAATCTTCGAGACTGAAGAGCACATCACAGATAGATTATGAATCAGTCTACAAAACCAAAGGAGAATTGCTGGAAAAGGCTGCCAGGAACTATTTGGCTATTCACCCAATCGAGGATTTCATTGCTCAGCATGCTCCTGATGCCAAACCATTTATAGCTTTCATCTGCCTGCAGGAACTCTATGGCAATACTGCCTGGTTTACCTGGGCGAAAAAGACCCGTAAGTATTCTGAAGAGCTGTACCAAAACCTGCTTGTTCAATATCAGGAGAGGATGTATCATGCTGCTGCTCTGCAGGCGATTTTCAGAGAACAAGTCAGCGCTCTGAAAGCTTATCTGAATGGTCTGGGCATCCGATTGATCGGAGATATTCCTCTCTACGTATCCTATGAAAGTGCCGATGTCTGGGCAAACCAACAAAACTTTCTCCTGGATGAAAATGGAAAACGTCTCTATATGGCAGGCGTTCCACCTGATGCTTTCAGCGATGAAGGTCAATTGTGGGGGAATCCCATCTACAACTGGGCTGAAATGGAAAAAAACGGATACTCCTGGTTCACTCGCAGGATCATTAGTGCCTTGGCCTGGTACGACCTGCTGAGGATAGATCACTTCATCGGGATCGTGAATTTCTGGCAGGTGGATGGGGATAGCACCAATGCCATCGATGGGAAGTGGGTAGAAGGACCCGCCGAGAAACTCATGCACAGGCTAATGGAACTGGGAGCCAACAACAGATTGATTGCAGAGGACCTGGGCATCCTGACGGACAGGGTAAACTCAGTGCGGGACGCTTATGGCCTTCCGGGGATGATTATCCTGCAGTTTTGCTTCGACAACCAAGTTCCCCAGACCGATAGTTTCCCACCAAACAAGATCATCTATACCGGCACTCATGACAACGACACCCTCTTGGGTTGGTATCTGGAAGCGGAAACTAAAACTCCTGATCGCATCAATAATTTGAAACAATACTTTCTGAAGCAGGGTCTGATAAATAATGAAAAAGAACTCACCCGGAACACCATCTGCCCGCTGATGTTAAAGGCAATTTTCAGCACTCCCTGCAAGGTCGCCATAGTGCCCTACCAGGACGTCCTGGCTCTAGATTCCAAAGCCAGAATCAATACTCCAGGTACCGCATTGGGAAATTGGCGCTGGCGTCTTCAATGAACAAATTCGCATAAACTTTTGGACTTATGATATGTGCAGGCCAAACGAGGCATCTGGATGCGCACTTTTTTACCGGATGTGAGGCACTCTATAAGACCGTTGCACATCCCGATTTATCGAAATACAGACATCCAAATATGCTGGTTGTGAGGCTTAGCTCTGTAAATCTATTCCCGCCCACCACCATAAAAGGAGTGGGGCTTCGCCCTACAACCCATTATTCTATGGTCTTTAATTGAATCCATAATCAACACCTGTAGGAGTAATCAAATCAGCTTTTCCTTCTTCATTATGTTCATGAATCTGGTTATG
>JAQUHL010000141.1 GCA_028683635.1 Candidatus Cloacimonadota bacterium | reverse complement strand
TTTTGAAGCCCAGACGTTCATAAAGTCTTCTTGCCGGGTTGTCGTATTCCACATGTAGCGCAATTGAGGCATCGCAGAGTTCAAAGGCTTTGTTTATAAGTTCCGCTCCCAGGCCTATGCCTCGTTTGTCTTTATCCACTGCAATATATACCAATAGGTATTCCGGCACAAATTCTTCCATACCCGTTTTGTTCAATACCACAGCCCCTGCAAGCTTTCCATCTTACAGAGCAAGAAGAAGATATCCTCCTTTGCCACTCTCCCGGGAAAAGGCGTAATCGATGGATTTGGAAATCGCAGAAGGCGCATCGGTGAACTTATCCAGGTGCTCGTGAAGAAAACTGGCAAGATCATGCTGAGGAATGTATGTCTCAAGGGTCTGTTTATCATAAATTGCTGTTATCATGGTTGTTCTCCTTATCGTGTGTTATGTGTCAATTATGCCTGACGTATCAATTATCCTAAATGACGGTCGTCTCTCAATATTCTGAGAATAGGAGTTATACCCTTCATTTCACAAGGTATTATGTGATTACGGCGATGTAGTCTCGGAGGATGCTTGCCGGATCAATTCTGCAAAGAGCTTGATTCCAATCTGGATTAGCTCATCCGGAAAGTCATAGTCCGAGTGGTGAAGCTGGGGATGGTCCAGGGCTGCACCCAAACCCAGGAGAGCTATTTTACTGATCTCACCAAAACTGGAAAAGTCCTCACTCCAGAGGAAGGGGTGTGCTGGCTCGATTACCTTCAGTCCCTGGGCTTTGGCAGCAGTGGTAAGCATTTGAGTGGCTGTGAGTTCATTGGTAACGGCGGCAAATTCATCTACCCATGTGCATTCATGGACAAGTCCGTGTGAGGAAGCAATCTGGCAGATGAGCTTTGTAGCCTCGGTTTTGAGAAGTTCCAGATCTTTGGCTGCATAGGCCCGAAAGGTGGCCATTAACTCAGCTTCCCCTGGAGTGGTGCCAAAGGCTATCTCTCCCAAACGAAGATGAATGATAGTTACCAGTGCCCCGACCTTGTCCTCAAACAGGGTGCTTGCCAAAGCTTCCAGGCGGTTCGAAAGCTCGAACAGCGCTTGCTTGGGATTGAGTGCTTCCTTCGGATGAGCAGCATGGGAAGTTCTACCCCGCAGCTTGATTTTGATGCCACAAGTGGATGAAGTAAAGGTGCCTGCTTTGATGATGACAGTCCCCTGCTCAAAGCCCGGAAGGTTATGAAGAGCAAAGATATAATCCGGTTTAAGCTCCAGAAACCGATGTTCCCGGATCACTGCTTTGGCTCCCTGGGCAGTTTCTTCAGCAGGCTGGAACAGGATTATCACCTTTCCCGTCCAAAACTCAGGATTATCATTTAGCCAGTCGGCCAAACCCAGAAGTGTTGTAGCATGGCCATCGTGACCGCAAAGATGTGCCACACCAGGAACCGAACTAACATGTGCTAAAGCGCTGGTTTCCTGGATTGGCAGTGCATCGAGTTCTGCTCTGAAGCACAAGGTCATGCCAGACCTCCCTGAATCGAAGACGGCGGCAACTCCATGACCTCCCAGTCCAGTAAGCAGTTGCTGCACAGAGAGCTTTTTCAGGTGAGAGATGATGTACTCCGCGGTTTTCTGCTCCTTTGAAGAAAGCTCCGGATTCCTGTGCAAGAAATGTCTGATGGCAATCAGATCAGTTTGTGAATAAGTCATAGGGCGAGTTTCATATACGATGGATATCAGTCAAGGATAAAAATGCACTGCACCATGTTATCTTTCTACCTGAGAGCAGTTTGGGTATTCATCCGGGCGTTCCCGCTGAGGCTTGCTTGGGGTTCTATTCATAGTTTCATATCAGCGAGATTATGTGTATAAGACCGTTGCACATCCCGATTTATCGAAATACAGACCTCCAAATATGCTGGTTGTGAGGCTTATTTTTGGAAATCTATACCCCCCCCACCACCCTAAAGGGAGTAGTGCTTCGCCCTACAACCCATTATTCGATGGACTTAGATACTGCTATGGGAGACTAAGGAAACAGGTTTTACTTGACAAAAACAGCAGCACCGGATTTTTGAAACTCACGAGTGGGTGATTAGCTCAGTTGGTTAGAGCGCTACGTTGACATCGTAGAGGTCACTGGTTCGAATCCAGTATCTCCCACCATTCTTTTACTATTCTTACCTGGGTGATTAGCTCAGCTGGTTAGAGCGCTACGTTCACATCGTAGAGGTCACTGGTTCGAATCCAGTATCACCCACCACCTCATCTTAGCCTATATCCCACATCGTTTTAGAATATAATCCACGTGCCTGAGATAGCGGTCATAACTGAAGATATCTCTTAGTTCCCTCTCACTTATGGCAGTTACCAAGTCATTATCCGTTAGCAGAATATCCAAAAAAGCCTCACCTGTTTGCCAGCATTTCATGGCATTGCGCTGGACAAGTCCGTAGGCATGTTCGCGGCTCATCCCTGTTTTGGCAAGATGGAGCAAGAGAGCCTGGGAAAAAACCAAACCATTGGTTCTTTCGATATTACGTTTCATGTTATCAGGATAGACTGTGAGATTTTTGACCAGAGCGCAGGCTTTTTCGAGCATGTAATGCACCAAAATGCAGGAATCGGGAAGGATGATCCGCTCCACTGAGGAATGTGATATATCCCTCTCATGCCAGAGAGCGTTGTTTTCCATGGCAGCATCAGCATTGGAGCGAAGAATGCGTGCCAACCCGCAAAGTTGCTCACTAAGAATGGGATTCTTTTTGTGTGGCATGGCAGAAGAACCCTTTTGACCGGAGGAGAAGTTTTCTTCCGCTTCCAGGACTTCGGTACGTTGCAAATGGCGAATTTCCATGGCAATCTTCTCCAGCAGTGAACCAATCAAAGCCAAACTTTGCATATAGTGAGCATGATGGTCACGTTGGATCACCTGCGTGCTAACACTGGAGGGTAACAAACCGAGGTACTGGCAGGCAAGATGCTCAATTTCCGGATCAAGATGGGCGTAGTTCCCCACAGCTCCGGAAAACTGGCCTACGCTAATGGCCTGGACAGCTTCCTGCAAGCGTTTCAGGTTGCGTTTGGATTCTTCAAACCAAAGGGCATATTTGAGCCCAAAAGAGGTAGGTTCTGCATGGATGCCATGAGACCTGCCCATACACAGAGTGTGGCTATATTCCCGTGCTTTGACAGCCAGAATCTCTGAAAGGGATCCCAAGCTTTTCAAGATCAATTCTCCGGAGCGTTTTAGCTGGAGAGCAGTGGCAGTATCCAATACATCCGAAGAAGTGAGCCCATAATGAATCCAGCGGGAAGATGGCCCCACATATTCGGCTACATTGGTGAGAAAAGCTATTACATCATGCTTGGTAACAGCTTCGATAGCATCGATCTGCTCTGCAGAAAACTGAGCTTTCCGGGAGATTTCTTCCCAATCCTCATCGGGCACAATACCCAGAGTGTTCATTGCTTTGCAGGCTGCAAGTTCCACTTCAAGCCAGCATTGGTAGCGGTAATGGGATGTCCAGAGTTCGCCCATTTCGGGCAGAGTATAACGGCTGATCATAAATCCTCAAATCCATGACGGTACAAAAGGTCAACATCCTTGGGATCGAGCAGCTGAGAGTCATCGATCTCCTGAATCAGATAGGGTGGAGGCAATTTGGCCACCGGAAACTTTCCATAACTCACTTTATCGACCAATAGATTCAGTTTTCCTTTGTTGCCAAGTTTAACGCTCAGCTTGTCCAGATCTCCACGGCGGGTATAGAAAAGGCTAAGTTCGTTCTTTCCACGCATATCATCCACCCTGATTAGCTGAAAACTGCGGTTGAAAAAGAAACGAACACTATCAATTTCGACGACACGGTTTTTTACAATCTCAGAACTATAACGAGCGAGGAGCGAATCCAAAGCACCGATGCTATTTGCTGGATTCAAATTGGCTGGAAGTTCCTCTGCCATATCTTCCAAACGTGGAAAAACAGAGGATCGCAAAGCAATATATTCTCCCAGATATGCAGATACTACGGGTTCTGCCACCATGCCAAATATCCCGCCATCGATGATATCGAACCGAACTTCCGTTTCATTTTTCACAAACACGAAGTTCTTGCGGATGGAGACTTGGTGATAGACTCCCTCGGCTATCCCGCTCGCTTTGAAATTTCTCAGCTTGTCAATCTGCTTATGGAGCAGTTTTTCATTTCTGGCCATGGCAGGTAACGCCGTAATCATTACACACGCCATTAGCAGCAATACCCAGGCTTTGGGTTGAATGCTTCTGGATCCGTCTTTCAACATCTTCTAATCCCCGTGGATTGTATAATGCCGGGAAATCAGGTAAATCCCATAGCTGGCAGCCAGAATCATCAGGAAACTCAGAAACTGACCGATGGACATAAATCCAAAGATATAGCCAAAGGTTCGGTAGAATTCCAGATCATCAGGCTTCCGAACGAACTCGATAAGGAAACGGAAGATACCGTAAACTCCTATGAACACCCAAAAAGTGAGCCCCTGCCAGCGGCTTTTCCTGAAAACGTATTGGCAGATCAAAGCTAAAACTATCCCTTCCAATATCATTTCATAGAGCTGGGTTGGGTGCACAGCCACACCTCCAGAATCAGGAAAGACCATTCCCCAGGGCAGGTTTGTGGGTTTGCCAAAAAGCTCTGCATTGATAAAATTCCCCAGCCTGCCGAGACCCAAGCCAATGGCTACGATCGACATGGCAGGATCAGCTATCCGATAGAAATTGATCTGCTGTTTCCTCGAGAATATCATCACTGCAATGATGACTCCCAGAGCACCTCCGTGGAAGGACATTCCTCCCTGCCAGACGGCAAAGATATCCAGGGGATTTTTCAGATAGCTCAGGAAATCATAGAACAGCACATATCCAAACCTTCCTCCCAGGATCACACCCATCATGATATGAAAAAGGATCGAGTCATACTGGTCTTTCTTAAGATTGATCCCTTTAGCCCTCAGGTTATACTTATAGAGGATGTATCCCAGCATGAAACTGAGTACATAGAGAAAACCATACCACCGGATCTGTAAGGGAAACCCGAAGAGACTAAACTTGGCGATATCGGGGCTGATATTCGGATAGGTCAGCATAAATCCTCATTTCCTTGTCATTTCATCGAGACGTTTGATAATCAGCTTGGCAGCTTCTTCGGGAGGAAGGCTGACTTTCTCCGTCTTTTTATCGTGCTTGGGAGTGAAGATATTTACCACCTGAGTGGGAGAACCATTGAGCCCAAGATCCTTTTCATCGAGATTCAAGTCATTCGCATTCCAGACCACAAGTTCAGCAGTCTTGGCATTCTTCTTTCCTCTTAATGAGGGCAAGCGCGGAGTATTGATTTCTTTCACCACTGAAATCACTGCCGGAAGCCTCATTTCCACACGGTCATAACCATCTTCCATAAGGCGTTGTACCACTGCTTTATAACAATCAATACTTTCGATCTTGCGCACAAAACAAGTTTGGGGAAGATCTAGATGAGCTGCGATCCCGGGTCCCACCTGGGCAGTATCTCCATCGATTGCCTGCTGGCCTGTGAGGATCAGGTTGTAATCCCCCAGTTTCCCGATTGCAGCAGCCAGAGTATAGCTTGTGGCCCAGGTATCTGCGCCGGCAAATTTGCGGTCTGAGAGCAGGATTATATCATCAACTCCCAGAGATACCGCTTCCCGCAGAGTAGCTTCCACCTGGGGAGGTCCCATGCTTATAGCAGTAATCTTCCCACCATGAGCCTCCTTGAGACGAACAGCCTCCTCAATTGCGTATGTATCAAAGGGATTAAGAATGCTTTCCACACCTTCCCTGATCAGGGTATTGGTGCTTGGATCTATCTTGATTTCTGTGGTATTCGGCACTTGTTTGAGGCAAACGATGATATGCATATTCCCTGCCTATTTA
>JAQUHL010000140.1 GCA_028683635.1 Candidatus Cloacimonadota bacterium | reverse complement strand
AACGGTTGATCGCCACGATGGATTTCATACCGAATTTATTGATGTTTTCCAGATGCTTGCCGAGATTGGGAAGTCCATTGAGAAGGGCCACAGGATCCGGTGTGGAGATCTCCTTCAGCTTTGCACACCATGCATTTTCAGAGCCCGGACTGTTGCTACCAGGACCACGGCATTGGTACAGAAACTCCCATATTTACACACCAGGTCAAAGAATTTCTCAGCCCCCAGATCAAATCCAAAGCCGGCTTCTGTAACCACATATTCGCTCAAACGCAGAGCCGTTTTGGTGGCCAGGATGCTGTTTGCTCCCTGGGCGATATTGGCAAAAGGGCCTCCATGCACGAAGGCGGGTGTATTTTCGGTAGTTTGCACCAGGTTTGGCTTCAAGGCATCTTTGAGCAGGGAGGCAATGGCACCCTCAAAACCTAACTGATGCACCTTTACTGGTTCACCGTCGAATGTGAATCCCACCGTGATATTGCCGATCCGCTCTTTAAGTTCGTCCATATTATTGGAAAAGCAAAGGATAGCCATGATCTCGGAAGCGGGTGTGATATCAAATCCATCTTCCCGGGGGAAGCCTTGTTTGCTGCCGCCCAGGCCGATCACTATCTTCCTCAGCATTCTGTCGTTCACATCCAGCACCCTTTTCCAGGTAAGGCGGCGGGGGTCGATCCTGAGATCATTGTCGTAATAGATATGGTTGTCTATCAGGGCTGCAAGGGTATTATTCGCGGCTGTGATGGCGTGAAAATCTCCTGTGAAGTGCAGATTGATATCTTCCATCGGCAATACCTGAGACCAGCCACCTCCGGCAGCACCGCCTTTGATGCCAAACACAGGACCCAGAGAGGGCTCACGCAGTGCAACTATCGAGCTTTTTCCCACCTTATTGAGGGCTTGGGACAAACCAATTGATACTGTGGTCTTTCCCTCTCCTGCCGGAGTGGGAGTGATCGCCGAAACCAGAATGAGTTTTCCAAGGGGGTTCCCGGAAATCCTTTCCAGAGTGCTGAATCGCACCTTGGCTTTATAGTCACCATACAGATCGAGATCTGAGCCGGATAGCCCGATTTTTTCCGCTATCCTGGTAACAGGTTGTAGTCCAACCTGTTTTGATATTTCGAGATCACTGAGCATATATCCTCCCCATGTCTTATCTCTTTGGATAATCTAAACTGCATCCCAGGAAAAGCAAATCTTGCACACATGCCAAAACCGTTGCACATCCAGATTTATCGAAATACAGACTTCCAAATATGCTGGTTGCGAGGCATATTTTTGAATTTCTATTCCCGCCCACAACCCTAAAAGGAGTAGGGCTTCGCCCTTCAACCCATTATTCAATGGTCTTTTGCCTTTATTTATGCAGGTTTCTGCCCGCCAGGACAGTATTTTGATTGACAGGATATTGCTCTGCTCAAGACTTGAGACAGAATCTACAATACGAGATAAGGAAGGTACAAAATGAAACGTTTCCTTGTTTGGTCGCTGTTTTTGATGATGGTGACCAGTTCCTTTGCCGCCCGCAAAGCTCTTGTTATCGGCAATGAAAACTACGACAAAGCAAAGCTTTCCAGCCCCATCAATGATGCCTACGAAACGGCCATCACTCTGGATGAACGTGGCTTTGAGGTCACCCTGCTTAAGGATGCAGGCCTCAAACAAATGAATGCCGTGATCGATTCTTTTACTCAGAATCTTGCCAAGGGTGATGAAGCTCTGTTCTATTATAGCGGATTGGCAGCCAAATACAAGGGCAAGGGATACCTGATCCCTATCGGGATTAAGGTGCACAGCATCAAATGCTTATATACCATCACCATAAACACTGATGAATTGTTCGAAAAATTTGCCCAAGCCAGGAGCTCAGTCTTTATCTTCGAAACAAATCATAACAAAAAACATCCCAGGTTGTATTCCTGGTATATGGGGCTTCCTTTGCAGAAAGGAATCCAGGGCAAGCAAGCCATCTTCATCAGCCGCCCTGCCAATAAATACTCCCTGGCCAGCGAAAACAGCAGCCGCTTCACCTCTGTCTTTATGAAACAAGTGCGGGATGCCAACCTCAGTTTATCAGAGCTTGCTGAAAACACAAGCTCGACGATCCGGCTTCAAACCAAGGGAAAACAAAATCCTTACCACTGGATTGGCATTGAGACCGATTTCTTCATCAATCCCCCACCGGAAGAACCTGTTATCCAAAAGGAAGAAGGAACTTTCCAGCTCAAAAGGTTGCCCATTTACCGCAGCAGATTTCGTCTGGAAGGTGGTGGCAGCTACGCATTCTGATCAGTAATTGAATCCCAAAACAATGAAGGCCGGTTTACACAGGAACCGGCCTTTAATCCTTAAAACGCCAAGACCTCAAAACACAATTTTAAAACACATTCCGTTCTCAGTCCGCAGTTCCGAACTACCCGAAATCTGATCCACAAGAAGCTCGATCAAGCTCAGGCCAAAACCTTCTTTCTTTTCAGCCAACCGGCACTCGGGAATGCCGATTCCGTTATCGGCATAGAGCAATTCCATCTTGCCATTTTCCTTGGTTCTCAGGTTTATCAGGATCTGTCCCTGCTTCTGATCCGGGAAGGCATATTTGTATGAATTTGTAACGAGTTCATTGACGATGATTCCCAAGGGATAGAGAATTTCTGAATTCAATACTATGTTCTCGATACTAAGTTCCACCTGGATATTATGTTTGTGATTCAGGGTGCTGCTGATCTCTTTCACCAATTCGCTCAGGTATTCGTTGGCGTTGATTTTGGAATAATCTTGCGAGCGATAGAGCTTGTTATAGATCATCATCATGCTCATGATCCTGTTTTCGGCTTCGTTCAGTGCCACTTCCGCTTCAGGGAGATTGATAGTATTTGCCTGAAAAGCAAGCATAGCCCGGATGGTGCTCATGTTATTTTTGATCCTGTGATGCACTTCCCGCAGCAAAACGTCTTTTTCTTTGAGAAGGTTGCGGATCTTTGCTTCGTTGCGTTTCTGCTCGGTGATGTCCATGCAGATGGCCATAGATCCAATGACGGTCCCCGCAAAATCTTCTATCGGCGATGCTTTCAGAGAAAACAGCACTTTCTCGCCGCTTTTATTGAGCATGATCATTTCGTATTGATCGTTGACTTTCTGTTCCCGCTCTTTGTTTTTCTGAATGATTTTTTCCCTGTCCTCAGGAAGGATCAGTATCTCGTATCCTATCCTGCCGATCAGCTCCAGCTTATCATAGCCCAACACTTTGCAAAACATGGGGTTTACATATTGGATTATGTCGTCATTATCCACTACCAATACCCCTTCCTGCATCCTATCCACCAGATCCCGGTACTGGAATTCATCGATCTTGTGCTGATGCATCATCCGGTTTCGGTCGTCGAGGGCTTTCCTGAGGCGGATGTTACCATAGCTGAGTTGGGAAAGAAGCTTGGTCAGTTTGGTATAAAATTGCATCACGGAATCCACCAGGTGCCGGCTCCAGCGGGGCACCTTATCCAGGGCAGCAATATATTCATCAATGTCAAAGCCATAGGTTTTGGCATTTTGCATCAGAGATCGGTACTCCGGAATCTCGTCTTCGAAAAAGAACTGACCCAGAAATACATTTCCGATCTTCTTGTTTCCGGCCATGATGGGAGTTGCCATATCCCACATGTGGTTTTTACACTTGTATATCTTAAAGGTACCGGGCAGAATATCGCTGCTGAGCATGGTGTCACTTTCCATGCAGTGCTTTCCAGCTATCGGATGCTGCCTGTGAAATTTAGTACACACCTCTTGCCAGCCGGTGGCCACCAGGATATTTCCCATGTTATCGACAATAGCCACTCCGACCTTGGTGATTTCATAGAAACTATCCATCAGATCCTGAATGGCCTCCACATCGATTACATCCCTCAATTCCAGATCAAGTGCTTCTGTTTCAGGTATCAGGATGCTGTTTATCTTGTGCTTCAGGGTTTCGTTTGTGCTACACAGTTCTTTAAGTTGCCTGTCACCTTCTGAAAGGTGCTCATGAATGACAAGGCAACTCTCTATTGTGGATAAGAGGAACAGCCCGCTGCTGTTTTTGTTTAAAATGCAATGCCGGGTTGCCCTCGATACCTCGCCGAAAAGGTATTCACTTATCTCTTCTGTATAAAAGAACACTGGGACTTGATAGTTTTGGGATACCTCATTGGAAAATGGAATGATGCCTTCTGTGTTGGTTTCGGTGAGCTCCAACAATACAAGTTGGATGTCCTTTCGTTCATCCAGATACTCCTTTGCTTTCTCAAGGTCAGAACACTCGAAGGTTTGAAACCCATTCTGCTCGAAAATTAAAAAACCGGCAGGCAATGCATCCGTTCCGGTTTTGACGAAAAGTATAGACCTTGCCTGATTAGTAAACACTAAACTTCCCCCTTTTAGATATTTACTTTTCAACTGCTCCTAAACGAAGCTCTTATAAGGCCAAGCTTTTTTAGAGCCACAACGTGTCAAATGATTTCTAAAATCTCTGAAAACACAGTGCAATAAAATGAGTTACTTATCTTGAGTATCATTCCCTTTTGCTGTGTACTACAGCACATTTAATGTGCGGTTCCGGATCTGATATGGGTGGCCTCAGGGAATTTCGGTCATGGTGCAATCGAACACAAAGCTTAAGTTTTCCTCAACGTGCGCAATGATGTTGGACTTGACCATCGTTTTGTAGCCAGGCTTGCTGATTCTCAGGATGATGATGCCAGACCCCGAAATCCCTCTCTGAATTCGATAGAACCCGTTAGCATCGGTGAGGACTGGCAAGGAACTGAGGTTTGTCAGATTCACTTCTGCGTTTGGCAGGGGATTTCCATAGCTATCGGAAACTGTCCCTTGAACAGTGACCATATATCGCATCTGAACGTGATCTCTCAGAGCATACAACTGCATGCTAAGTAACACAAATATGCACGTGTAAATGAGAAAGCGTATATTCATTATCACCTCCACGCTACACTTGAAACAGATCTTTCTTTTTTGTCAATTTTATTCTTAAACTATTCTTCAAATTATCCTTCAATTGTTCCAAACTTGGTGGCTTCTTCCTTGCTTGAAGGCGTTAATCACTTCTTGATCTACCCTTAATCAAGCGTTAATAATTAACGCTTGATTAAGGGTAGATTAAGAAGTGATTAACGCCTTGGAACAAGGAGCAGGATCCCAAGCCCAGTGGGCGACAGATCATAGGCAGGGCGTGGAGCGAAGCGTAACCCCTGTACAAGTGCAACACCACAACCACCACCCAAGCCCCGTCAGGGGCGACATCACTCCTGCTGCATACCAAACACCCTGTCCGGATCCCAATGCCTTTTCAACCTCGTCTCACTTTGTGGTGACGAGGACGTCACCATCCCTATTTGGGCTGTCGAGCTCCGGTCGACAGAGGTGACGGAGTTACCTGTTCAAAGCATATAGCTCTTGTGGCTCTTGTGGCGACGAGGACGTCTCCACCCCTATTTGGGCTGTCGAGCTCCGGTCGACAGAAGCAACGGTTTGCCTGTTCAGAAAGCATATAGCCTTTGTGGCGACGAGGACGTCCCCACCCCAATTTGGGCTGTCGAGCTCCGGTCGACAGAGGTGACGGAGTTGCTTGTTCAAAAAGCATATAGCCTTTGTGGCGACGAGGACGTCCCCACCCCTACTCCTTTCAGGGTGGTGGGCGGGATTGAGATTTTACAAAAATGAGCCTCACAACCAGCATATCTGGAAGTCTGTATTTCAATAAATCGGGATGTGCAACGATCCTGGTACGGGAAGTTAGTTAGGGCGGGTTATATACAAAAAAAGCGCAGACAGGAATCTGCGCAAAATACTATTGCAAAAGTGGTTTAGGTACTAATATCCGAGATGTGAATCTGCCACTCTTCGAGTTCATGATCGAGGAGAAGGTAGCCATCTTTTTCCTTAAGTTTTTCAAAGATACAAAGCTTGGC
>JAQUHL010000139.1 GCA_028683635.1 Candidatus Cloacimonadota bacterium | reverse complement strand
CTCTATAAGTATGAGGATCCCAAAAAACTCTGGTCTGTCATCAAAGCAGAACTGACGAATTGCAGCAAGTGTGAGATAATCGGGGATTAGATCCTCTTGCCATCCTGACCCCGGCATCCATATCGGGATTGGGACAAATGCCTTCCTGAACTGAAAAAGACCGTTGCACATCCCGATTTATCGAAATACAGACTTCCACATATGCTGGTTGTGAGGCTTATTCTTTTTTTCTACTTCCGTTTACAGGGGCTCTGGCTTCGCCTTGCACCCTGCCTATGATCTGTCGCCCACTGGGCTTTCCCGTCCCTCCCTCTCGTGCTTGACAGCGTTAATCACTTCTTAATCTACCCTTAATCAAGCGTTAATAATTAACGCTTGATTAAGGGTAGATTAAGAAGTGATTAACGCCTTCAAACAGGAAGGGAGGGGTGGATCCCTGGATTCCCTGTCGGAGCCGGGAATGATGGGTGTTTTGAGGTGGGGGGATGAGTGCTCTGGATTCCCGGTCGGAGCCGGGAATGACGGAGGATTTGTCTGTCTCTGAGTAAGATGAAGAGGATATAGAGGAGCGTGGCTGGCAGGGTGAAGAGGAGGCTTCCTCCAGGTAAAGCCTGACGAGAGCCAAGCCAGACTCCCAGGCTGAGTAGGGCAATGGGCAAGAGCCCCAAAATAGGGGGATTATTTTTTCTTCTTCTTTTTGGGATAAGGCACTTCCCGGGAGGTGATCCTTACCAGTTCAGTAAGCCAGATTTCATCCTCCCAATAGTCCTCGGGTATGAGGAACCAATCCCTGGCTCCGGGATAAGGGGCTGCGCCTTCCACTTCCGGGAAATAAGCCCGGCCAGCGGTACTTGGTTTGATGAATAACTGGTCGTCACAGACCAATGCTACCATCTTTTCATCGCAGTAGATGCCATATTCGCCAAACATCCTGATGCTACGGGTGGTTCCGGCGGTGGCGATTTTACCGAGTATGAAGGCAATTGTCTCGGGTTTGGAGGCCATGATAATATCCTTGTATCTTCTTTATACAGAAAACATAAGGCAGATGGCTATTCCAGCAAGCACTTATTTGAACATTTTCTGGTTGACGTGCCCTGCCCATCATTTTTTGTGGAGCCATTACAGGGGTGCTGAAGTATCACTTCGGCTGAGATTATACCCTTCGAACCTGATCCGGGTAATACTGGCGATAGGAAGAAAAGCTCCCACTCGAAAGATCGCTTCTACCTCGAAGGTACAAACTCAAGTAATCCCCCTAAATAAGCAGAAAAGGGGAATATTATGGAGTACCAAATCTCCTCAGCCATCACCAAAGGATGGTTTCACAAACTACAGGAACACCTGAAAAATGACGTTATCATCGTTGGCGGAGGTCCCTCGGGACTGCTCTGTGCCTCAGAACTGGCACAGGCCAACCTCAAAACCTGTCTGATCGAAAGTAAACTGGCTCCCGGAGGGGGAATGTGGGGTGGAGCCATGCTCTTCAATACCATCGTCATCCAATCCGAAGCCCTTTTCATCCTGGAAAAATACGGGATCTCTTATCTGGAATGCGGAGACGGACTCTATACTGTCGATGCAGTTGAAGCGACTTCCTCACTCATCTATCATGCCTCGCATGCCGGGGTCGCCATCTTCAACGGAGTTTGTATGGAAGATGTAGTGGTAAAGGAGAATTACGTATCCGGCGTGGTAATAAACTGGAACCCGGTGCAAAGGCTGGGTATGCACGTGGATCCGCTATCGCTGACTTCTCAGGTCGTTCTCGACGCCACCGGTCATCCCTCTGAAGTGGTTGGCGTTCTCACCCGCAAAAATCCGGTGGAGTTACTCTATCCTGAGATGGGTAATCGAAGTGAACGCTCGATGAATGCAGAAGCCGGAGAAAGAGCCTGCGTGCAATTTACAGGCAGGATTTATCCCGGTTTATATATCTGCGGAATGGCGGCCTGTGGAGTGAGCGGAAGCAACCGGATGGGTCCCATCTTTGGCGGTATGCTGCTTTCCGGGATGAAGGCCGCCAGGCTGATCACGGCCGAACTGGCAGGGGGTAAATAAGATGGAAGATTTTGGCCTGTATATCGTTATGACAGCTCCTGAGCTGGGATATCAGGAGTTTACCCGCATCTGCGTCGAAGCTGAGGTGCCAATGCTGCAGCTACGCGACAAAAGGATGGGAGACAGGGAGTTGCTCTTGCTTGCTTCGACCCTGGCAGAGCAGACCAGAGGAAGCAAAACCAGGTTTATAATCAATGAAAGGATAGATATCTGCCTCTTATCCGGAGCTGATGGAGTGCATTTCGGGCCGGATGACCTATCCTGGCAGGAGGCTCGTAAACTGCTTCCTAAGAGTTGCTTGGTAGGGATTTCCACCCACAGCCTCGAACAAGCGCAGCAAGCCCAAAATGATGCAGCAATTAATCCCTGGGGAATATCCTATATGAGCTTTGGGCCGATATATCCAACGGTGGCCAAAGCTATACCCGATCCTCCCGTGGGATCAGAAAATTTACGGAAAGTCCTGAAGAACGACACCCTTCCGGTGGTAGCCATCGGAGGGATATTTTCCCACAACCTGCCTGAGGTTCTTTCCACTGGTGCCAGAAACGTCTGCATGATCCGGCAATTTGGCCAGGCCAGGACCGAATCCGAACTAAGGCAGAGAATTAACACGACCAAACAACAGCTAATGGAGGTGAACAAATGACTCAGTTACAACAAGCCCAAAACGGCATACTCAGTCCTGAACTGAAGGCCTGTGCCCAGGAGGAAAAGATAGATGAACGCCAGCTTCTGGAACTGGTTGCCAGGGGTGAGGTGGTCATTCCCCATAACCTTAACCGCCGGGCAAAAGCTCTGGCCATCGGCAGCAAAATGCGCACCAAGGTCAATGCCAATATCGGAACCTCCAATCTATCCTGCTATCCGGAAGAGGAATTTGCCAAGCTGAAACTATGCGAAAAGTATGGAGCGGACAGCGTGATGGATCTCTCCACCGGTGGGGATCTGGACGAGATCAGACTAATGATGCTGAAGCAAAGTTCTCTCATCCTGGGAACGGTTCCCATCTATGCCGTTGCCACCAAACTCGAACGCAGTAATCTCGATATCACACACTTCGATCCGGAAATGCTCTTTGGTGAAATTGAAAGCCAGGCCAGGCAGGGAGTGGATTTCATGACCGTGCATGCCGGGATCACCAAATGGAGTGTTGCGGCACATGCAAAGCAAGAACGGATTCTGGGCATCGTCAGCCGGGGAGGTTCACTGCTCAAGCGCTGGATGCTGCGCACGGGAGAAGAAAATCCCCTCTATGCTCAGTATGACAGACTGCTGGATATTTGCGCCAGGCACGATGTTTGCCTCAGCCTGGGTGACGGATTCCGTCCTGGAGCAATCAGCGACGCAACCGATGCCACGCAAATATCTGAACTGCTTGTATTGGGTGAACTTGTGAGGCGAGCCCGGGAACGGGGGGTACAGGTCATGGTCGAGGGGCCGGGACACGTGCCCTTTAATGACATCGTTGCCAATGTGCAATTGGAAAAGAGGATCTGCCACAATGCTCCTTTCTATGTGCTGGGACCTCTTCCCACCGATATTGCAGGAGGATATGACCATATCACAGGAGCCATCGGAGGTGCCCTGGCTGCATCTGCAGGAGCGGATTTTCTCTGCTATGTTACTCCTTCCGAGCATCTTTGTCTGCCCAGCCCTGAGGACGCCAAACAAGGTATTATCGCTTCCAGGATTGCTGCACATATTGCCGATCTTTCCAAGGACTATCCGCAAGCCCGGGATCGTGACGACAAGGTCGCCCGGGCCAGAAGAAAGATGGATTGGGAGACCGTCTTTGAAAATAGCGTTGATCCGGAACTGGCCAGGCAGAGGAAAAATGAAACTTCGAGCGATTTGAGCGATCAATGCAGCATGTGTGGCAAGCTCTGTGCCATTAAAACTGATAAGGAAGCAGAAGATGCTTAGAGGCGGGATTGCAGTCGTTGGCTCCATCGATAGCAGCGGATGCGCCGGTATCAACCAGGATATCGTGGTGGCCTCCAGGCTTGGATTCAGGCTGCAAACCTGCATCGGAGCAGTTACTATCCAGGATAAGGAAAAAGGGGTGGAGCAGATCCACCCCATTGCTCCTGATATGTTCGTCCGGAACCTGCGTAAAGTTTTGCATGATGCCTCCCTGCGCCATCTGAAGATCGGTGCTCTGTGCAATGCTGAACAGATCGATGCCCTGGTGCAGGAACTCACCTTAGCCAGAGGCTATCTCGTGGTGCTTGATCCGGTGATCAACCCCAGCCGGGGCAAAGCCTTTCTGGATGAAGAAGCCCTGGCATCTTTGCGGATACTGGTAATGAGTACGGATTTCACCTGCCCCAACCTTCCGGAACTATATGCCCTGGCAGCAAAAAGTCCTGAGTCGGACCCAGAAATCCGGCAACTGGCAGCAGAATACTCCCGAATGGCTGGAACCCGGCTATTGGTAAAGGGAGGTCATGGCGAGCAGGACGGGGTGGAAGACCTTTTTGCAGATCATGGAAAAGTGGTAACCCTGCAGCACCCACGGCAGGACTGGGCCTTTGCCCGGGGCACAGGATGCGCCCTGGCGATGGCATTCACCTGCTTTTTAGCGCTGAACAATCCTGCGTTTGAGGCCTATCAGCTTGCCACGGAATGGGTTGTGAACTTCTTCAATGAGCAAAACGGCATCAGGATCTGATACCTGCCAGAACTCAGGGATCGTTTGATTTGACTAAATGAACGCATCCCAAATCCTGTCCTCATGAATAAATCGAAGCAAAACTCATATCAGGATGTGAATTTCTGTTTACGTTGCGGTCACAAACTCGAGATTAAAACCGACCGGGAGGGCAAATATCGTCCCCAGTGTCCGGCCTGCCATTGGATCTATTACAAGAATCCCGTTCCGGCGGTGGCAATCGTGCTCCTAAACGATCTGCACGAACTGCTTCTCATCAAACGCAGGTTTGAACCAAAGGCAGGTGAATGGGCTCTGCCCAGTGGCTACATGGAAGTGTATCTCAGCCCTGAGGAGAATGCTCTGGAAGAGCTAATCGAAGAAACAGGGCTACAGGGCAGGATCAAGTATTGTATCGGTTGGCACTATGGAAGCAGCCCACTATATGAGAAAATCCTGAATATCGGGTTCAGAATCGAAGCAACAGGCGGCACTCTGATGGCAGGTGATGATGCGCTGGAAGCCAGGTTCTTTCCCTTGGAACAGCTCCCTCCCATTGCTTTTGCCTCGCATCGGGAGTTCATCAGAAAAGAGACTGATTTATAGGGTGTTTTTTTGAAATGACATAATCCAAGCCCAACCCACCGCCCTCAATGAGTGGGGCGGTGCCCCACACCCGTGGAGTTATGTCGATTCATAAACTTGGGAGGACGTGGTTCTAAAGGACGATCAAGCTTACCTCAGAATAGTATTTCAAGCCTGTTTGTGAGTTCGAAGGGAGATAGAATCGAGATCAGACCGTTTTTCCAGCTATCCTTCCCACCATATACCAGCCATGCCTCTTCACCTCCGTAAAGCTTAAGGAATGTATTTAGTGACTTATAAAAGGCTGGGTTAACCATGCCGGCAGATTTTATCTCCACTGGGATCATCTGATTTCCTGCCATAATTAACAGATCGATCTCCAATCCGCTGGCTTCACGGTAATAGTAAAGTGGGGGACGAATGCCACGATTGTGGAAGAACTTGAGGACTTCTCCAATGATCATGGTTTCGAACAAATTACCCCGCAGAGGATGAGTTCGCAGATCACTTGGGTTACGGATCCCTATCAGGTTGCAGGCGAGCCCGGTATCATAGAAATAGAGCTTCGGCCTCTTTATCAGGCGCTTACCAAGGTTAGAAAACCAGGGTTGCATGGTAAAAGTGATATAGCTGGTGTGAAGCAAAGACAGCCAATTATCCACTGTTTTT
>JAQUHL010000138.1 GCA_028683635.1 Candidatus Cloacimonadota bacterium | reverse complement strand
AAACGTGGCTATTCCCATAAATAGAGCGCTGAAGAAATCAGATATCGAGGATTATTATCTCCAAAACCTAAAACTTGTGTCTGATTGTGAAATTGATGTGCTTGCCCATTTGGGTGTCTATAAACGGTTTTTGTCAGAACGTCCGGATGAAACTACATCAAAAGCCATCATCGAAGATATTTTCAAAGTGATGATAGATAGGCATATTGCGCTGGAGATAAATTTCTCATCTTTCAGGAAGGTCTATCAATCCCTTTTGCCGGAACCGGATATACTCGAGCTATACTACTCACTGGGGGGAAGGCTGATCTCCCTGGGTTCAGATTCTCATAAGCTCGATCATTTCAACGATTCGTACCACAAGTTACAACTCATCACCCAACTTGATGAGTTCTCACTTGTTACTGTAAATTAATCTGCTTAGCTTTTTCTATCCTTTCTATCGGATCTGACATAAGTCTTTTTCCGGGTGGAAAATCTTTCTACTATCTCGGCTTTTACTTGGATACCTTTATATTTATTACGTGAAAAGGCCTTCAACAGCTTCAATTCATATTCTGCGTCAAGCTCAATCAAAGTGTGGTCATTAAAGATTTCAATATGTCCGATTTCAATACCCCGGGTGACATTCAACTGATTGATATAGCGCATAATCTCGCGTTTGCTCAGATCCTGGGACGTACCCAGGTTGAGCTTGAAGGTTTTGAAACTAACCTTACCTCTCTCAACCTTAGCCCGTGTTTCACCAATAGCATCAAGATCAGGAATATCTTTGTAATAATTCAAAAAACGGTTGAACTCAACCGAGATAAAGCGCTGTATTAGTTCTTCCCGGGTCATCCAACTCAGTTTTTTGTAAACATTACCCAGAAATGAAGCAATTTCATCCTGATTCACTTCTATCCGTTCTACGGTATCGACAAAATGAAAGAGCTGCTTTTCGCAGATCTCTCTACCCCCTGGTACTTTTTGCCATTGGATCTCCTTACCCAAGCGTTTCTCTGCTGCCTTCAGGGCTGAATATTCCTTGGAGTGAACAATTGTAATCGAGATTCCTTTTTTTCCGGCGCGTCCCGTTCTCCCAGAACGGTGGATGTAGATATCCGGATCAGTTGGAGGACTCATGTTGATGATATGGGTCAGATCATCAACATCCAAGCCTCTTGCTGCCACATCAGTTGCTACCAATAACTTTACGAACTTACTCCGAAAACGGCTCATTACCAGTTCCCTTTGCCCCTGTGACAGGTCCCCGTGCAAAGCATCAGCATTATATCCGTCATGTTGCAATTTGTCTGCATAATCCTGTGTTTCAGAGCGGGTACGGCAGAAGATTATTCCATAGATTTTGGGGCTCATATCGGCAATTCTTTTTAGTGCCAGATATTTATCCCGAGCATGAACCTTATAGTAATAATGCAATATGTTCTCTGCACCGATATTTTCATTGCCTGCTGAGATCCGATGTGGCGATTTCATGAAAGTATGCGCCAGGATCGAGACTTCTTTTGGCATGGTTGCTGAAAATAACAAACTCTGTTTGTTGTCAGGTGTTGAACTCATAATCTCAAAAATATCATCCTTGAATCCCATGTTCAACATTTCATCCGCTTCATCCAGAATAAGAATCGAAACGGATGAAAGTTTTAGTGCACCCTGGCGGATCATATCCAAAACCCTGCCAGGTGTACCAACCACGATTTGAGGACTTGCGTTGAGTGCCTCTTTTTGTTTATAGATTGGAGCTCCACCATAGATTGCCTCAGTCTTGATTCTGGGCATGTACTTCGAATAATTGGTGAAATCTTTGGTGATCTGTAAGCATAACTCTCGAGTCGGGCAGAGCACCAAAACCTGCACCACGGGCTTTTCAATATCAATATAAGTAAGTGCAGGAATCCCAAAAGCTGCTGTTTTCCCTGTTCCGGTTTGCGCAATGGCAATGAGATCACTGTCGTTATCAAGTAACCATGGAATTGTAAGTTCCTGGATGGTAGTAAGAGCAGTGAAGTTCAGATCGGAAACAGCCCGCAATATGGGCTCAGGTAAGGTGATATCAGTGAATTTTGTCACGAATGGTAGTCCTTAGTTCAAATTTGTGGTCAAATTATTCGGAAGGGTAAATCTGTAAAGGAATAACTGTGTTGGTATTCACGTAAGCGGAGAATCACACGTATCTGATTGTTTAGCAAGTAGTAAAGTGCGGTTAGCAAAAAAAGACTTGACGTACAACCAGCTATGGAAAAAAATCAACACACTATAGTAAATAAAAACCAAATAGGGGGTTCGATGAACAACTACTTCATGGAAACCCATCACCATGAATGGATATTAACCAATCGCCTGGGTGGATATGCACTGGGGACGGGAAACCTAATAAACCAGAGAAAGTATCACGGCTTGTTGATTGCCAGTGACAAATGCTTCCAGCGAAAGCATCTTGTCTCCGGTATGGAAGAAAAAGTTGAGTGGCGAGGTGAAGTTATCCATCTTGATAGCAACAACTACAGTAATTGTATTTATCCAGAGGGGTTCCTCTATCTTGTGAAGCCCTGGCTGAGGCCTTATCCCATTTTCTTATATTCTGCTCTTCCCCATCAAAACAGTATAATGATCCGCAAAGAAATAATGATGGATGAAGATAGTAATACCACTTTGGTGAGATACACCAATCTGGGGCATCATCGCTTGCATTTTGAGTTACATCCCAAGTTTTCAATGACCTTGCACCATGATTTGAACAATCCAGGCAGCCTGGATTATGAAGGCTTCGAAACCAAGGAAGAAAATCTCGAGTTACAGAGCTCCTTCTATATAAAAAGACATAGCAACCAGTTTGAAATCTATGGCGCACTTTTGGGTGGCGAGGTAGTTTCAAACAGATATGTGTTTTACAATGTGTTCTACCCTTGGGAAGTCATGAATGGATATCCTGGGATTGGAGACCAGATTTCTTTGTTTGAGCTTAGGTTTGATCTCAAGGTTGGTGATAGTGCATCGATTCTTTTCTCAGATTCTCCTCTTCCCCATCCTGATAGGATGATTGATAAGATCGAGAAGCGCTATGTCGATCTTCCTAAACCTATGGACTATCCTACTTTACCTGATGAAGATGATACTCTTTTAAGTAAGATTGACTTTTTGGATAGTATCCTCTTTAAACGGGATGATTACATGAATATCCTGGAGTTTTCACTGAAGGATTTCCTCGCTAACGACGATGTTGTAGCTGGTTACCCATTTTATGGCGTCTGGGGCAGGGACACAATGTTCGTGCTAAACGCCTTACTTCACAGTAAGAACAACATTGACCAGATAGAGCGAATCCTCAGAAAATATAGCCGATACATCCAAAACGGTCTCATTCCCAATATGCTTCCAGAAACTGGCAGAGAGGCAAATTACGATACTGTGGATGCCACTCTATGGTATGTGATCCTGCTTTATAAACTGGGAAAACGCAAGCAAAAAGCTATCTATTGGAAGGAAGTAATCCATCTGACGGAAGAAATCCTCAGTGGAATTATTAACAACTATAAATATCCTTTCTGCATACGTGAGGATGGGTTGATAGAGCTCAAAGAAGAGTTTGCTCATGCCACCTGGATGGATGTTAGGGTCGATGGCAAGCCAATTACTCCCAGAAGTGGAGCACCCGTGGAAGTTAACGGTCTGTGGTACAATGCCATTTGCTGTTATGAGGCGATGTGTACAGCTTACAACGAGATAAGTGAAGATCATTATGCTTTTGAAAGCAATATCGTTTCCTTGAAGGACAAGATTTACAAAGCCTTTCAGAAATTCTGGATGGAAGATTTCCTGGCCGATCGCTTGGTGGGAGATGATCAAATTGCCGAAATCCGCCCCAATGCACTTTTGGCTTTATCCCTTCCCTTCGATTTACTATCTGTGGATAAATTGAAGCTTGTTTTCGAAAGAGCCTTCAAAGAACTCTATACTTTCTATGGAATCAGAAGCTTGAGTCCCAGGGACATCAGATTTAGGAAGAAATACTATGGTAACCAGCGTGAACGCGACCACGCCTATCATAATGGCAGCGTGTGGGCCTGGTTGTTTGGTGCATTTTGTGGTATCTATCTCAAAATCAACCGGGGCGTTAAGAAGGATAAAGAGCTTGCCGACGAGCTATCCATCTTCATAGGTACATTCAGAAACAGCTTCATGCGGGGGCACATAGCATCTATTGCAGAAATCTGGGATGGTGATTGTCCTCATTTCCCCAAAGGCGCTCCTGCTCAGGCTTGGAGTGTGGCAGCGCTCTATAACATCGAATCCTTTATATCAAGTATAGAGGAGGAAAAGAAATGAAAATTCTGATGTTTACTTGGGAATTTCCACCTCTCATCTCTGGTGGTTTGGGTATGGCCTGTTACGGAATGGTCAAGGCCCTGCTAAATCAGGGAGTCAAGATCGATCTCGTCCTTCCCACCAAGGAGATGGTTTATTTCCCCTTGAGAGAGGAAAGCGATGTCGATACCTTGCCCACAATTTTTCTTGATCCCGTGGAACACACATCCTTTACCCGAAAAAGATTTAAATCAATACAAGAAAGGTTGGAATACGTGGGTATCACCGGTAAACCGGAAAGTTACTTACAACTGGCCGATGTTGATGAATTTGTTAGGCAGGTTAAAAAGGAATACTGGCAATCCGAGATTCTTACTACCGACCAGAATGAACTATGGAATGAAATGGCAACTCATCTGATTGGAGATGAAGATCTGATGAAAAAGGTTCAGGAATTCACTCTCAGGGCAGAAAAAATCGCAGCGAAACTCGATTATGACTTGATCCATGCTCATGATTGGCTTTGTTATCCAGCAGGAATGCTTTCCAAGAGAATCTCCAAAAAACCCCTGATTGTTCACATTCATGCCACCGAGTTCGATCGTGCCGGCGGGCCTGGTGATGAAAGGATACACAAGATAGAGCATGCCGGGATGATGTATGCAGATAGAGTTATTGCCGTCTCGCAGTACACAGCCCAGATGATCATGTCCCGATACAGGATTGATACCGGTAGAATAAAAATCATCCACAATGCTTTCACGGTTCCACAGGATATGGTCAGTACCAAAAGAAGAATATTCAAGGGTGTCACCATCTTGTTCTTGGGACGCATCACGATCCAAAAAGGACCTGATTATTACCTCGATGTGGCGGAAAGAGTTCTTGCAAGCCATCCCGATGCCAGGTTTGTTATGGCTGGTACTGGTGATATGGCTCGCAAGCTCCTCCGAAGATCTGCTAATCTTAGGCTCAAGAATCGCTTCCTTTTTACAGGTTTTTTAAACCGCACCCAAGTGGAAACTATCCTCAGGGCTGCTGACATCTATGTTTTACCTTCCATTTCCGAGCCCTTTGGGATTGCGCCTCTGGAGGCCATGGCTTATGGCGTGACTTCCATAATCTCAAAGCAATCTGGTGTATCCGAAGTAGTTAACCATGCGTTCAAGATAGATTACTGGGATATTGATCTGATGACGGATACTATAAATCATCTAATCGAAAATCCGGATATCTGCAAAAAAATCGGCCATGACGGCATGCTGGAAGTAAACAGAATCCAATGGGGCGAGGCAGCTGAATCCATCCGCAAACTATATGCTCATGTCCTGTCTGAGTTCATTAAGGAAAATTAAAGAGGGAGTATTATGTTAAACATCGTTTTCTACTTCCAGGTTCACCAACCCTATCGTCTGAGGCACTTAAATGTTCTCGATATAGGTTCCGGTTCAACACTTTTTGATGAAAAACTGAACAAAATGGTTATGGAAAAGGTGGCTGAAAAATGCTACTTGCCTACTAATAAACTGCTGCTTGAGCTCATAAAACAATCCGATGGCAGGTTCAAGATCGCATATTCCATCACGGGAACGGCACTCGAACAATTCAAACTATACACACCCCAGGTGCTTGATTCTTTCAAGGAACTGGTTGCCACTGGTTGTGTGGAGTTGATTGGTGAAACCT
>JAQUHL010000137.1 GCA_028683635.1 Candidatus Cloacimonadota bacterium | reverse complement strand
AGACTGTTACCCAGAACTTCACTCTGGCCCTGCTTCCACAGGTCACAGTAACTGGTAGAATCGTTGGTAGCGATGCTCCCACGGTTGGTATCGAAGGAGCCACAATCTCCCTGACCGGATACGAACCCTACACTGCCACCACCAACGCAACCGGTAATTTTACCATCACCGATGTGTTTGCCAGCCAAACCTATAACTACGTTGCCCAGGCGACCGGCTATCAACCTGCAATTGGTGAAGTTGTGGTCGGAACCACAAACGTCAACATGGGCGATATCACAGTCAATGAAATGGCCTTCCCGCCTTATGGTGTGGTTGCAGCAGAAAATGCCACCTTCACCCAGGTCAACCTTGAATGGCAAGCTCCGAATCCTGGAGCTACCGGCATGACCGAAGGTTTCGAAGATGCCACTTTCCCACCCACCAACTGGACACAGGTCATTACCGATACCAGCGCACCCGGAACCACTGGTGTGGCTCCTACCTGGTGCAGAGTCGGTGAAGTTGCCCTCACTCCTGCCGTACCAGCACATGGTGGAGACTGGCAAGCCGCAACCTGGTGGAGCTATAACCATCAGGATGAATGGCTGATCACCCCGCAATTCACCTGCCCGCCCAGTGCCGATCTTGATTTCTGGTCTTATGTCTATTTCGGTAGCACCAATGGCGATCACTACTATGTGAAAGTCTCCACCGATAATGGCTCGACCTGGACAACCCTTTGGGATGCCTCAACCGAAACCGGTGGCTGGAATTACTACGCAACCCCAATCACCATTCCTCTGGCTGCCTATTCAGGACAGCAGATCAAGATCGCCTGGCATGCTGAAGATCCACCCTCCAATGATGGTCTCTGGTATGTATGGTTCCTGGATGACATTACGATTGGCACACCTACCCAGGTTCTGCAGTTCCCGATGGATCAGTTTACCACCAGAAGTGCAGCCCAAAGTAATGAACTCGCCCAGAACAAAGTATATCCCAGCCTTCCCACCAGCCGGGCAATGGTAAATAACCCCCGCCTGCAAGAACCTTCTCTGCAGGTCGTCCAGCCCAGCAATCCGGATCGTACCCTCCTGGGTTACAGAGTCTGGCGTCTTCTGGCAGCTGATCAGGCAAACGAAGCTAACTGGACTCAGCTGACTCCTGCCAATATCACTCCCACAAACTACACCGACACTGCCTGGGGACCACTTCCCTCCGGTGTCTATAAATATGCTGTCAAAGCTGTCTATACAAATAGCGTCATGTCCAATGCAGCCTTCTCCAATGAACTGCACAAAGGCATGATGGGTGTTCTGACCGGTACCGTTACCGAATTTGGTACTGCCGTTCCGATCGCAGGAGCCACAGTCACGGCCGGTGAATATTCTGGAACTTCAAATGCCCAGGGTGTTTACAACATCTCGATTTATGCCGGTACCTACAACGTTGCCTGTGCAAAGACCGGATACCAGACAGCTACCCAAAACAACGTCGTGATCACAGGTCTTCAGACCACTACTCAGAACTTCGTGCTCACCGAAATCACCCTTCCCGCCGCTGCAGTACAGGCTGAAATCGCAGGTAATAACGTAAACGTTACCTGGATGGCTCCCGGCACAGCTGGCGGGGAATGGATTCACTATGATAGCGGTGAAAACAACGACAGCATTGGCCTCACCTCCGGTGGCGAATTCAGTGCTGCCATCCGCTTCCCGGCCTCTGCTCTCTCCGATTATGCCGGTATGAGCCTCTACGCCATTTCCATCTATCCTGGCGATTTGGCCACCTACTCCCTACGCGTCTGGACTGGCGGAACCCCCACAGCTCCCGGAACCCAGGTTGTTAACCAGCCCTTCACCGTGCCCACCGCAGATGTATTCCAGACTGTGCTGCTGGACAACCCCGTGACTGTTACCGGTAGCGAGGAACTCTGGTTCGGCTTCAACGTCACCCACACCGCGGGCTTGTATCCTGCCGGCTGTGACGATGGCCCAGCCCTCAACGGCTTCGGTAACATGATCTACAACGCCGGCGAGTGGTCCACACTCTACGACCTTGCCTCGGCCTTAAACTATAACTGGAACATCCAGGGCTATGTCGGATATTCCGCACCCACAAGTATGAACGATCTGGTTCCGCTTACCCTCAAAGGGCTTGCGCATCCTGCCAAATCCCTTGCTCCCGAAACCACGACAAGCGATCGTAGCCTCGTCGGTTACAACGTCTGGCGTCTGCTTCAGGGACAGGAAGGTAACGAAGCTGCCTGGACTGCTCTTACTACCAATCCCCAGACTGCCACAGCATATCAGGATACCAACTGGGGAACCCTTCCCGATGGTTGGTACAAATGGGCCGTCAAAGCCATCTATACCGGTGGAGCCGCTGCTCAGGCTGCCTTCTCCAATGCTATTCAGAGACAGACTGAGATCGGTACCATCGCCGGTATCGTGCGCAATATGGCCAACCAGGCCATTCCCGGTGCCACCGTCCCAGCCGGTGGTGTGAATGCTACCACCAATGCCAATGGTGCATACAGTATGCAGGTTTCTGCCGGTACCTATACCGTCACTGCTACTGCTCCCGGCTATGGTGCAGCCACCCAACCTGGTGTCGTTGTCGTAACGGGACAAACCACAACCGTCAACTTCCAGCTTCCTGCCAGTACAATTCTCCTTGAAGATGGATTTGAATCCTATGCAAACTTCGTAATCGAATTTGCACCCTGGACTCTGCTTGACGTTGATCAATCCACTACCTATGGTATTACTGATCACACTTGGGATAATGATTATGATGCACAAGCATTCATTATCTTCAATCCCACTGCCACTTCCCCTGCCATGGCTGCAGGAGCAGAACCACATGCAGGTGACAAGTATGCTGCCTGCTTCGCTGCTACCACTCCTGACAACAACGACTGGATGATCGCTCCGCTTCTTGCCGGTGGCGGTGAAATCAGCTTCTGGGCACGTTCCTACGTAAGCACCTACGGTCTTGAAAGATTCAAGGTCGGCGTCTCCACTACAGGAACCAACCCCAATGACTTCACTTTCATCAGCGGAACAGGATACATTGAAGCTCCAGTGGAATGGACACAATATACCTATGATCTTGCAGCCTATGACGACCAGCAGATCAGAATCGGTATCAATTGCGTTTCCCACGACGCCTTCTTCTTTATGGTTGATGACGTCGAAGTAACCGGAACCGGTGCAGGTGAGGACGATTTAGCTCCTGTTGTTGCTACCAAACTGTTCAACAACTATCCGAATCCCTTCAATCCTGAAACCACCATCCGCTTCAGCGTGAAAGAAGCATCACCCGTAACCATCGAAATCTATAACGTCAAAGGACAGCGTGTCCGCACTCTGGTGAATGAAACCAAAGCCAGCGGAAACTACGACGTCACTTGGAATGGTAAGGACAATCATGGCCGTAACGTCTCCAGTGGTATCTACTACTACAAGATGAATGCCGGAAAGTTCAGCTCCACCAAGAAGATGATCCTGATGAAATAATCCGCCTTTGCGGAACATAATCACAGCGCCTGCCCATCGGGCAGGCGCTTTTTGATAAAGATAAAAAACTATTTCAGAGCTTACGTTGAAAAAGACCGTTGCACATCCCGATTTATCGAAATGCAGACTTCCAAATATGCTGGTTGTGAGGCTTTTTTTTGTAAATCTATTCCCGCCCACCACCCTAAAAGGAGTAGGGCTTCGCCCTACAACCCATTATTCAATGGTCTTTAAAGATATGGAGTGCTGCCCCATACTTCGGCCGTTTATGTCTTATCAAAGTAGTAACTGAATATTAAGGATTAAACATGTCCTGCAAATTTTGTGAAATTCCCAATAGTAGCTATTTATTAGAAAACAGCATGTTTTATGTGATTCGGGATAAAAATCCCGTAGCCAGGGGGCATGTCCTTCTTATCTCGAAAAGACATTTTGAGAGTTTCTTCGATATCACTGTCCAGGAAAGTATCGAGTATCGGGATATCATCCTGAAAGCCAGAGCATATCTGGATAAGCATTATGCCCCGCTGGGCTATAATATCGGCATAAACTGCGGTTCCCATGCAGGACAGAGCGTCTTCCATTTTCATGCACACATTATCCCCAGATATGCCGGAGACAGGAAGAAAGGTGGGGTGCAAAAAGCAGTGAGGGGACTGAGGGAATATCTGGAGGAACTGCTCTGATCAAGAGCTTGGGCAAGTAACTCTAAGCTATTGACATGCTGCGTCATACAAACATTGGTGCGCATTTCGACCGCTTGCCTTCAAATTGGGAACCATAAGCAAAGCATACTACTTGGGAAAGCACACTCACTTAGGATTATTTTCAATTTGGTATCTATCAATTTATGTATTAGTTAGGGATATTATGATGACTGTAAGGTAAATATGGTTTAAGATAGTCTTGACAAAATGCTAACTTACTGTATTTGTATGTTTCGAGATTTTGACACGCTAATAAAGGATTTTTGAGTTGTGTTTGTAATATATTGTTATATATACAAATGCGGGTTTACAATGAGTGGAGGTTTTAGTGTTTTCGATGATTCGTAAGCGAAACGGTGATATTGTCTCTTTTGATAAGGTAAAGATAGCCAATGCAATAGCCAGGTCAGGGGAAGCCAGTGGCGAATTTGGTGAGGATATTGCAGAGGTTTTGACCCTCAGGGTGATCAATCTTGCCTTGCAACTCATAGCAGATGAGATACCGGAAGTGGAGCGCATCCAGGATCTGGTAGAGGAAGTTCTGCTTGCTTCGCCGTATAAGAAAACTGCAAAAGCATATATAATATATAGGGAACAGCATTCCAAACTGCGAGAGATGGTTTCCCGGGCTGGGGTGAACCTGATCGATCAGTATCTTGAAAAACTTGATTGGCAGGTGAATGAAAATTCCAATATGGCATATTCACTTCAAGGTTTGAACAACTACATCGCTGCCGAGGTTAGCAAAACATACTGGCTCAACAAGATATATCCACCAGAAATCCGCCGTGCCCACGTTCAGGGCGATATCCATATCCACGATCTGGGGCAGCTATCGGTCTATTGTGTGGGTTGGGATCTGCAGGATTTGCTTACAATTGGTTTCTGTGGAGCTGAAGGAAAGGTGGAAAGCTCTCCCGCCAGGCATTTTCGCAGTGCTCTGGGGCAGATCGTAAATTTCTTTTACACTCTTCAAGGTGAAGCTGCCGGAGCGCAGGCATTTTCCAATTTTGATACCCTATTGGCACCCTTTATCCATTATGATAAGCTAAGTTATGACGAAGTAAAGCAAGCACTTCAGGAATTTGTCTTCAACATCAATGTGCCCACTCGGGTAGGATTCCAGACTCCCTTTACCAATATCACCCTCGATTTTCTGGTACCGAATAATTTCAGAGACCAGGCAGTGATCCGCGGGGGAAAACCATGCAAGGAGACTTACAGCGAGTTTCAGGATGAAATGGATATCCTGAACAAGGCTTTTCTGGAAGTAATGATCGAAGGAGATGCCAAAGGCAGAGTCTTTACCTTCCCCATCCCCACTTACAACATTACCAAAGATTTTGATTGGAACAATCCCCGGGTTTCCTTCCTTTGGGAAGCCACTGCCAAATATGGGATTCCCTATTTTTCGAACTTTGTAAATTCGGATCTGGATCCCAATGATGCCCGGTCGATGTGTTGCAGGCTAAGATTGGATACCCGCAAACTGGTGGCGAGAGGTGGAGGACTTTTTGGAGCAAATCCACTCACGGGATCGATCGGAGTAGTGACTCTGAACCTGCCCAGAATCGGTTTTATGGCAAAGGATGAAGAAGAATTCTTTCAGAGACTTGATGCTACGTTATCCCTTGCCCGGCAAAGCCTTGAGATCAAACGGAAAGTGCTGGAAAGCTATACCCAAAGCGGGCTCTATCCCTATACCAAACACTACCTCAGCCGAATCAGGGAGCGCTTCGAGCAATATTGGAAAAACCATTTTTCCACGATCGGTATCATCGGGATGAATGAGGCA
>JAQUHL010000136.1 GCA_028683635.1 Candidatus Cloacimonadota bacterium | reverse complement strand
TTCACTCAGGGAGAATTTCAAAGAGCGCTTTCCAGCCTCCAGACCAATCTCGAACGACGGGTTCTGGAAAAGGATAAGGAGGGCTCAAACCGGCTTACCTGGTCCTACCTGGGGAAGGTTCTCTTCGATCAACCCCTTATCGGCGAAGAACAGCAACTCATGCTTTTCAACCTTGCCAAAGAGCTCATTAAAGTGGAGGATGTGGATAGAGCTTTTAGTGCTCTGATTACAGATGAAAACTTTGTCTTCACACTTAGGGGTCCCAATAAACCCGAGATACACTATCCTGCCGAAGAAGAGGTGTTTGCGCTTCGTAAGGGGATTCAATCTCAAGTGATTAACCCCTATGTGGATGAAACTTTGGAGCAACCCCTGCTCACCGGGATTCCCAATCCCCGTAAGATTCGGAAAACCCAGGTTCTGAAGAAATCCGGCATTACTAAATGGGTTCTTGCCAATGGAGCCACGGTCTATGCCCTGAAAACCACCAATAAAAATGATGAGATTCTCTTCAGTGCCTACAGTCCTGGTGGCCTATCACTCTATCCTCCAGAGGATGTAGTCACTGCCAGGCATGCTACCGGGATTGTCTTTGAATCCGGCTTCGGAGATTTCAACAGGATCAATCTGAATAAAGCTTTGGCTGGGAAGACACTCTATCTCAATGCCGATATTGGTGTGTTCGAAGAAAACCTGCGTGGAAGTTTTGCCCCCCGGGATGCAGAATCGTTTTTCCAATACCTCTTTCAAATCCTCACAAATCCCCGGAATTGCTCCGATAGTTTTGCCTCCTATCTGCAAAAACAGATAACCTTCGAAGAGAATTCCCAGCTTGATCCCGAGACCGTTTTCTGGGAGACCGTGGAGGTGATAACCAATGGGAACAATCCCTATCTGCGTCCGGAAACGGCAACAGAGATCAAACAGATAGATCATAAACGGGCTCTGGAGATTTACATGGATCGCTTTGGCGATTTCTCTGATTTCACATTTTTCTTTGTGGGTAACTTCGAAGAACAAACCCTGAAACGCTTCTCCGAGGTCTATCTTGCCAATCTGCCCTCACTTAAACGCAAGGAAAAACCCGGGAACATCAGGCTGCAATATCCTCAAGGCCAGCTTACCAGAACCATCAATCTGGGAAAAGATGAAAAATCCATGGTTCTCGGCATCAATATCCACAAAAGCAAATTCAAACTTCAAGACCAGATTGCCATGGGTGCCCTCGAACAACTGATGTCCGAGAAATTACGGATCAACATCAGGGAAGCCCGTAGTGGTGCCTACGCAGTCCAGTTTCAGGCTGATCTGAAAAAGGTGCCGGATAGCAAATCTCTATTCTACACCATGCTATATTGCGCTCCAGATCGCCATGAAGAGCTGTTTTCAGCCATCTATGCCACCCTGGATAGCGTTAAGGCAGGAAACATCACATCATCTGAACTCGCCTCAGTTAAAACCACTCTCCAGAAGAATCTTGAATCTCAGATGATCAGCAACCGCTTTTTCCTTGAACAGATGAGGAGTAATTTTGCAGATGGCTTTCCTGTCGATAGCTACCTCAAAATCAAGCAGCAGTATGAAAAGCTTGACAGAAAACGCCTCATCAAGCTACTTAAGAAGTACATGACTCATGAGGAGGATTTGATCCGCATCATCAGACTGCCTCGCACAGACGCTTAAGTTTTGAAAGGAGTTGGCCGTGGAACACAATATTACTAAGTCTCTGTATAACCAGAGCATAGTTAGCTATGCCTATCACAAAATGGTTCTGGATGAATCCGGGAAGCCGGTGGACTATATCTTTCTGGATGTTAATCACGCCTTTGAACTGCAAACTGGTTTAAAAAAGGCAGATATCCTGAATCGGTCTATCAGGGAGGTAACTCCGGATATCGGCAAGGATGAATTCGATTGGATTACAGCCTATGGAAAGCTCGCTATGGAAGGCGGAACGCTTGAATTCGAAGACTACTCTGGTTCTTTGGACAAATGGTACAAGGTATCCGCATATTCAGATGAGCCTCTCCATTTCCACGTATTCTTCTTTGAGATAACAGCCCAGAAAAAGGAAAGGCAAAGGCTCGAGCTTCTGGCAAAAACTTCCGAAAAATTCCTCCAATCCCCCATCACAGATCTTGACTATTCGGTCTTTACAGATGATCTGATGAAACTCACCAATGCCAAATTCATCGCTTTCAACATCATTGAGGCAAATTCCACGACTCTCACGACCATGGCCATCAGCGGGATATCGGATGCCATATCCCAAACCTCCAGACTCCTGGGCTTCAATCTGTTAGGTAAAAGATGGGGGATTTATCCTTCGAGATACGAGCGGATCAAGGATAACATCATCTACCGTTTTGATAATCTGCTCGATCTTGCCGAGCCCACTTTGCCGCCCAAACTGGTAACTATGGTGCAAAACACTTTCAAACTGGGCTATATATATCTGGTACGGATAATGAGGGAAGAAAAAGAGATTGGGGATTTTACTCTTTTCATGTCTGCTGGTGAAGAGCTTGTAAATGAAGAGCTTGTTCTGCTCTATGCCCATCAGGTAGGACTGCTTATCACCCGTCATCTGGCGGAAAAAACCTTGAAGCGTAAGCTGGAAACAGAAAACATGCTTACCCGGCTTTCGTCCAACTTCCTGAATGCCAGAGAGGATAATCTTACCCAGGTCATCGATACCAATCTCAATATTATTGGTCAATATACACTGGCCAACAAATGCTACTTACTGGTGCAGGAGGGCGCGAAAGCCAATTTCTGCACCGTTCACGAGTGGACTTCCTTGAAAGATATAACCCACAAAACTCAGTTTGATCCCTTCGACATTTCCAAGTATCCCTTTTTCCAGAGTAAGCTTTCAGAACGCAAGCCCTGGATCATCAATTCGCTTCGGGATATTCCCCTGGATGCAGTGCTGGAACGGGATATCTTCAGAAAACAGAAGACCAAGGGAGCGATTACGATTCCTATCTATATGAAAGAAGATATTTTCGCCATTTTGGGATTCTTATATTACGATGAATCATTCGGTTGGGATACTTCCGATCTTAGTTTACTCAATATCATAGGAGATATCTTTGCCGGAGCGTTTACCAGAATCGAAACCGAAAAAGAACTACGCCACAGCGAAGAAAGGTTCCGAGGCTACGTGGAGCACTCCCCGGAGAGCATTCTGGTGGCAGACCAAAATGGCAACCTGGTCTATGCCAATGAAGCTTCCAGTAAAATTACCGGATATAAATTGGAAGAATTGATTGGCATGAACATTGCATCATTATTGGCACCCCAAACTCTGGAAAGAGGAATGAAACATTTCCAGCAGGTTGTCTCCGAGGGCAAAGCCATGGATCGGTTGACCTTCTGCACCAAAGACGGCTCTCAGAAGACCTGTGTGGTATCCGCTGTGAATCTCAGTTCAGAGCGCTTCATAGCCTTTGTAAGTGATATCAGTAATCTGGGCTAAGCCCATCCGGGTGAATTTTCTCTCTGATCTCCTGCCAGGATATCTGCCTCTTACTTCGCTCCAATTCCTGGAGCCAAGCCAGATTCTCCCTGTCATACAGCACCAAAGCCACAATCCTGTAAAATCTTGAGGGAGCGAACTGTACCACACCCTGGTGAGTATATAATATCGTGTTTAGTTTGAAATGACATAATCCATGCCCAGCCCACCACCCAATATTGTATGGGGCTCCGCCCCATGCCCCGTTTGATTATGTCATTTCAAAGTGGAAACTATATAAGACCATTGAGTAATGGGTTGCAGGGCGAAGCCCTACTCCTTTTAGGTTGGTGGGCGAAAATGATTTACAAATATTAGCCTCACAACCAGCATATTTGGAAGTCATCATTTCGATAAATCGGGATGTGCAACGGTCTTATAACGCAAATTTAGTTCCACACATCAGGATAAATTGCATACTTTTTCTTAATATTTACTTGACGAGTTACCTGTTTCTTAAGAGAATGAGCCACATAATTTTCAAACCTCCTGTAATCTGGTCCGGAATCAAGACTTGTGAAAGAAGGAAATATGAACATGATAAATGATGCAATCTGGCAAAACTACGATAGAAGTGGTCAGATAAAGCAAAAGCTCGAGATTATAAAGAATTGGATTCCCAAAGACGTTGAGAGTATAATTGATGTGGGTTGTGGAAATGGAATAATCAGCAATTATCTGGCTCAGAGCTATGCTGTTACTGGTATTGATATATCGGAAACTGCCCTGAAAGAGGTTAAAACATCCAAAATCCAGTGCTCTGCCACCGATATTCCTGTCCCAGAAAAGAGTTTCGACCTGGCCTTCAGCAGCGAAATGCTCGAGCATCTGAATGACTCGGATTTATCGAAAGCTGTGAGTGAAATGCAACGGATAGCCAAAAAATACATCCTTGTCTCCGTTCCTTATCAGGAACAGCTTGCCAAATCATTCCTCAAATGCGATTCATGTGGTAGGGTATATCATGCCTATGGGCATCTGCACTGCTTTTCTGTATCCATGCTAAGGGAACTTTTTCCACAGTTTGAACAAGTAAATCATCTCCTTTTTGGTCCGCTTGAACGGGACTTTCACCCCTTCCTACTGTGGATCAAAAACAATCTGGGTAAGCAGTATTTTCATCCCATAGCACCGGTAATATGTCCCCAATGCAAATCAACCAAGTATGTTCTTAACTCCAATCTTGTCTCCAAACTCAGTAATCTCCTGAATCGCTTCGTCACCAAACCCAAACCCTATTGGCTACTCATGCAGCTAAAACGCCGGTAGAATACATCGCCAATATCTCCTTTTGAATAGCTTTTGAAAGCTCAAACGTGCCCTGAAAGTGTTTTTTGCATCCTCGTTCCTTCTTTGAAGGCGTTAATCACTTCTTAATCTACCCTTAATCAAGCGTTAATTATTAACGCTTGATTAAGGGTAGATTAAGAAGTGATTAACGCCTTGGATCAGGAAGGAGTGAGGGAATGACGGGAAAGCCCAATGGGCGACAGATCATAGGCAGGGTGCGAGGCGAAGCCAGAGCCCCTGTAAACGGAAGTAGAAAAAAAGAATTAGCCCTTTGTGGTGACGAGGACATCACCATCCCTATTTGGGCTGTCGAGCTCCGGTCGACAGAGGTGACGGAGTTTCCTGTTCAAAAAGCCCTGCTCCCTTTAGGGCGGTGGGCGGGAATAGATTTACAAAAATATGCCTCACAACCAGCATATTTGGAAGTCTGTATTTCGATAAATCGGGATGTGTAACGGTCTTTCACAGCACCACCCAGAGGGGGACCTTGTCGGCAATCGCAAGGTGCCCGGATACCGGGCTTCCGGATGCTATTCAGGGAAAGATCCAGCGCTTTACTTATAGGGGCTAAATGCCAGTAGCACTCTCCACTGTCTGCCATGCAGGCTGACTGTATCCCAAACGACGGTTTTTATGGCTTTGCCCTTGAGGTTGGGGGCAAGAAAAGTATAATCCCCTTCTCCGGAGGGGTTACTGGCAATCTTTTTGCCCAGGGTCAGGAGACTTTGATAATCTTGATATAGTGGGTCGGTAAAAAGGTTTCTGCCGATCTCTTCGGTGTCCTGATCATAGACGATCGTGCCATCAGTCTGCATGATCCAGAGTTCATGATCCTGAGGAATATTCACATCCACCAGGATGGGGCGGATCAAGAGGATGGGGTTGATCAACAGGCTGATGGAACCCATCAGGCGGTTTTTTGTGTCATAGACGGGATGCACGATATCGGTGGCCAGGAATCCTTCCACCGCTTTGAAGGCAGCACTGAAGATTTTTCTTGGGTTCTTGATCTGCTCGATCACCTGGGGTTGGTCGCTGATGTCGTTTCCTTCGTAATTGCGATATTCACTGGGAGCGATAAATTGCATGACTCCCTTGGTATTGATGAAGGCGGCATCGACGATTTTGGGATTGTCTCTCACCAAGCTCTGTAAAAGGACTCTTATTTCTTCTTCCTTAGTAAAATCAGTTTTGGTTGAGGAGAGCAGTTCCTCCAGAGATTTAT
>JAQUHL010000135.1 GCA_028683635.1 Candidatus Cloacimonadota bacterium | reverse complement strand
GAGGAAAACAACCAAAAGTTAAAAAATCTTAACCAAGAACTTCAAGCATTTTACTATTCCGTATCGCACGATCTTAAAGCTCCTCTTAGGTCAATTAGTGGATTTAGTGAAGCATTGATAGAGAGTTTTGGATCTGAACTGGATACCAAAGCTAATGACTATCTCCACAGGATTTTTAAAGGTACGATGGAAATGAGTGCATTGATGGACGATCTGCTGAAACTCTCCAGGATTAGTCAACATGAGATCGAGCGTAGACTAATAGTACCAGAACCTGTTATCCAGAGTATTGTATCCAGAATCAAAGAGCAGTATCCGGACTGGAAAGGAACAATTGAATGTATGGTTCATGATCAGATATGTGCAGATTACAAATTGTTTCAAGTTGTTTTGGAAAACGGAATCGCGAACGCTGTCAAATTTACAAGTAAAACAGCTAATCCTGTCATCAATATAGATAGCTATATTGAGAGTGGATCCACAGTGATTTGTTTTGCAGATAATGGGGTGGGATTCGATATGAAACATGTGGACAGGCTTTTTAATCCTTTTCAGCGGTTACATCATCAGGATGACTTCCCTGGTCGGGGGATTGGTTTGAGCATAATCCGCAGAATAATGGATAAACACGAAGGCAGAACTTGGATAGAAAGCGTTGTGGGACAAGGTACAAAGCTATTTGTAGCGTTTGAGAACGTGTGTATTTAGGAGAAATTATGCTGATCAAGGTACTTTTTGTAGAAGATCGTGAAGATGATATGCTTCTGGTAGTCAGAGCTTTGGAAAAGGATGGATTTGAGATAGACTATAGCAGAGTCCAGACAGAAAAGGATCTAAGAAGTAAGTTAAGCAATGGTTCCTGGGATTTGGTGATAGCCGATTTCTCCATGCCCTATTTCTCGGGTCCTGAAGCCCTTCAAGTGTTCAAAGAATATGATCTGGATATACCTTTCTTCCTGGTTTCAGGTTCCGTAGGCGAAGATATCGCAGTTCAGATGATGAAAGACGGAGCATCTGACTATGTAATGAAGGACAACCTTGTCAAAATCCCACAAGCCGTGAAGCGTGAACTCCACGAGGCTGAAACTAAGAGAAAGAAAAAAGAGATCGAAGAAGAGCTTAAAAAAGCATCGATTATCATCGCCAGTACGGATGTCATCCTCTGGCAATGGCAACCAAAAAAGGGTTGGCCTGTTCAATATGTATCCCAGAATGTAAGGCAATTTGGATATGAACCGGAAGAATTCATGTCTGGAAAATTCTGTTACGATGATTTCCTGCATCCGGATGATAAAGCTGAAGTTTTTTCCCAATCCATGCACAACATATCAATAGACAGGGATTTATATAAACAGACCTATCGCATTGTTGCTAAAAATGGTGATGTGCGTTGGATGGATGACTATACAACCCTCATCAGAAATGAAAACGGTGAACTTCTTCATATTCAGGGCGTTACCTACGATATTACAGAAACCATCAACATGGAAAGGGAGCTAAAGAAAAGCGAAACCCTGTACAAGGGATTGGTCGAGACATCTCCAGATGGGATCTGTGTGCTGGATACGGATTTCTCCACTACTTTTGTCAACTCAAGCAAAATCAAATTATTCCGTTATGAGAACTATGAGGAGATGATCGGTATCAAAGGGTTCGACCTTTTATCTGACGAAAGCCGGGATCGGGTGATGAGTAACCTGCCCAAACTCATCGAAGAGGAAAGAATCACTATCCCCGATGTTCTTTTCAAAAGAAAGGACGGCACTACTTTTTGGGGGATCATGAGGACGGTTCTGCTCAAAGATACTGATGGTAACCCTTCCGGATACATGAATCTGGTTACCGATAAAACTGAGCGGAAACTGATGGAAGAGGAACTGAAAGAAAGCGAGGAAAGATTCAGAAGCTCTTTTGAAAATGCACCTATTGGAATGGATATTATTGCCGTTGATGGCAAGATATTAAAAGCCAACAAAGCCTTTTGCGAACTCATGCAATACACAGAAGATGAGCTGCAAAAGAAGACGTTCTACGATTTTACTCATCCTGAAGATATTCCCATGAACGTCTCAGTTGTAAAGGAACTGGTCGAAGGAGATTCCCAATCGGTCAAGTTCCAGAAAAGATATATACGGAAAGATGGAGAAATCATATGGGTGGATGTAAGTTCAACTCTGCTTAGGAACTCGAATAACAACCCACTCTATTTTATTGCCCAGGTTCAGGATATTACCAGAAGCAAATACTACGAACAGGAAATCCTCCTGGCAAAGGAAAAAGCAGAAGAATCCGACAAACTTAAATCCTCACTTCTTACTAACATGAGCCATGAACTCAGAACTCCGTTAAATGGAATCATGGGCTTTGCCGAACTTCTCAGAAACAACTCCGTCAATCCCGACATGAACGATATGGCAGATCAGATCCTCAAATCAGGAAGAAGATTGATGGCTACCCTTGAATCCGTGATGATGTTAGCCCAACTCGAATCAGCCATAAAACTTCCCAAGCGGGAATATGACTTCTGCAATGTTAGTTCCGAAATCCAGAGCCTGATCCTGAACTATGCGGACGAGGTTCAACAGAAAGGATTGATGCTCAGTACCACATTGATGCCCAATATGTATTTGAGGGTTGAACCCAAGCTGTTCCGTCATGCCCTTGCTCAAGTAATTGACAATGCCGTGAAATTCACCAATAGGGGCAGTATCTCGATACAAACACTTATTGAAGGATCAGGTGCGGATGCCAGGTTCGTCATTCGCGTCATAGATACAGGTATCGGAGTTTCTCCTGAAAAATACAACCTCATTTTCAAGGAATTCCGGCAGGCCAGCGAAGGATATGGCAGATCCTATGAAGGAATAGGACTCGGCTTGCCTATTACCAAACGCATCCTTGAGCTCATGGGTGGTTCCATTACTTTTGAGAGTGCTTATCATGTTGGCTCCACCTTCATTGTTTCCATACCCTACAAGAAAGTTTTTGAAGAAAACCATAAAGAAGCCAGTGACACACTTATAAAACCTGTGAGTGCGCCTGCCAAAACTGAAACGGTGCAAGAAAATCAAGGATCAGACAGGAAACGGATCCTGATAGTGGAGGATAATCCTATCAATCAAAAGCTAACCACGGCTTTTTTGAAAAACAAATTTGAGGTGGAGTGCGTTTTCAACGGTGAAACATCTATCCAGCGTTGCTCAGAAAATCAATATGACCTGATACTCATGGACATCAATCTGGGTAGCGGTATGGACGGACTGGAGGCTTCCAGGGTGATCCGAAGTTTGCCTAATTATGAGAATGTACCCGTTGTTGCGATAACTGGATACACCTTGATCGGTGATAAAGAACGCATTCTGAATGAAGGATGCACACACTACCTGGGCAAGCCCTTCAGCAAGGGACAGCTTTATTCTGCAATCAGAGAGGCACTGAATATTGACATTTGAGAAAAAGATACGCAGACCCCTGCTCTATAAGTTATTGGTCTCGATAATAATTCCGCTCTGCTTTGTCTATGCGATCACTTTGTATTTCAGCTACATGAACAACCGCAAGCAAGCTGAGTATCAGGCCAGAAGATATCTAAAAGAGCTTACTTCCCACTATGTTGGTATCATCAATGCAGAACTGAATACAGTGATGCAAAACACGGATGCCCTGGCAGATATAGGTAGAATATACGGATTGGCAGATACCCTTAAGTTAAAGCAGTTCTTACATGATAATGTGATGCAAAACAAGGCCATCTCAGGCCTGGCCTTTGCCTTCGCTCCTGCTCCTGCCTCTGGTGGCTTATATTGCCCTTACTGCTACCGAACTGATGGTCGAATCTATACCCAGGACGTTGCCAATGCCTACGATTATAGCACTAAAGAATGGTTTACGGAGCCCCGAGACCGAAGGATTGCCCTATGGAGCGAACCTTACCTCGGTAAGGCCAGTGGTATTCTCAACGCCACATATTCTGTTCCCGTCTTTCGTGATGCCAGATTTTACGGAATAGCAGTGGCAGATATATCTCTGCCGGATCTTACCAGGCAAATCCAAACTCTAAAGATTCACGGTGGCTTCATCTACATGGAAAGTAAGCTCAATACCATCATCGCCCATCCGGACCAATCTCTCATCCTTTCAAAATCCACAAAGCTTGAGAACAGCGAGGACCTTTGGGTGGAAAAGCAAGCGATAGAGTCAACGGGATGGAACTTGGTGGCCAATGTTTCGGAGAAAGCTGCACTGCGGGACGTCTTGAAACAATTACGTTTACAATTGTATCTGCTTATTGGATCACTGGCAAGTATTATTGCGCTGATTACCGGAGTTGGCTTTGGCATAACCAAACCTCTCAGAAAACTAACCAAGGGGGCAAAACGCATTTCTAAGGGTGAATTTGATATTCAGTTTTCGGATATCAATACCAGGGACGAAATTAAAGACCTGGCCGAAAACTTCCAGCTCATGGCAGAAAATATCAAAGCAAAAATGAAGGAGATATCATTTCTTGCTGAAGCAAAAGCCAAGGTCGAACATGAACTAACTATCGCCAGACAAATTCAGGAATCCCTGCTACCCCATGTCTTTCCACCCTTTCCCCATAGGGCAGAATTCACTCTTTTTGCACAAATGATCCCAGCCAGAGACGTTGCTGGAGATTTTTATGATTTCTTCTTCCTGGATAAGAACAAGTTGGTGTTGATTATTGCTGATGTATCAGGTAAAGGGATCCCAGCGGCATTGTTCATGGCAGTTACCAGAACCCTGCTCAAAACTGTTATCGATAATGATAATAGCCCTTCTGAGGTCATGAACAAAGCTAATAAGATTCTATGTGTAGATAATGATAACTGCATGTTTACGACCCTGTTTATAGCGGTTTATGATGTGGACACAGGAGATATCTGCTATGCCAATGCAGGACACCTGGCTCCAATCCTCTTTAAAACCGATGGCAGCTACGTACTGCTTCCTCTCCTGGGAGATCCTGCCCTGGGGGTTGTCCCTGAGCATCAATACAGGCAGTCTTGTGCCAGGCTCGAAATCGGGGAAAAGATCATCTTTTACACCGATGGAGTAACTGAAGCCATGAATCAAGAAGGGCAGATGTATGGAATTCAGAGCTTTATCGAACTGATTCAAACCACTCTTGATACACCTGCAAGCCAGATGTTAAAAACTGTGCAGGACGATTTGATTCTATTCCAAAACAACGATTTGGCAGATGATATCACCATCCTGTATTTTGGAAGAAAGCAATGAGGCCGTTTGTTATCGAAACCAGAGCTGTGCTATCTGAACTGGATCTGGTGGTGGCCAAACTTGCGGATGTTGCCCGTGAGGCAAAACTAAATCCCAATCTGGAATTCATCATGCAACTAAGCTGTGAAGAGGTGTTTTCAAACATCTGTAGCTATGCATTTTCAGATAATGAAACAGATAAATTGACAGAATCAGGCAGGGTTCAAATTAACGTTCTGGTTGATTCTGATAGTATCCAGATCGTTTTTCGGGACAACGGAAGATATTTCGACCCCTTGATAGAAACAAACCCTGATCTTGAATCTTCAGTGGCGAACAGGATGATCGGCGGTTTGGGATTGCACTTCGTACGCCACTATATGGATCTGGTTGCATATCAAAGAATAGATGACCAAAACGTTTTCAGCATGAAAAAGAATATAAAGCAATAGGGGAGATAGCATGGAGATTATTCAAAAGCGACTGGACGAAGCCCTTCAACTCTGTCTGAGTGGGAGGCTTGATGCCACATCAGCAATTGCTGCCGAAGCTGAACTAAACTTAATACTAAATGAGGGCAACACAAAACTTATCCTGGACTTTGAAGATCTGGGTTACATCAGCAGTGCGGGATTGAGGATTCTTCTCAAACTTGCCAAGAGTATCCAGCAAGTCAAAGGCTCATTAATCATGTGTAATATGAAAGACTATATCCGGGATGTGTTTGATGTGTCAGGATTCAGCACAATCCTGAAAGTTGTCCAGAACTTGGATGAAGCCAGGATACTGATCAAGCAGGAGGGGTGATATGCTCAAT
>JAQUHL010000134.1 GCA_028683635.1 Candidatus Cloacimonadota bacterium | reverse complement strand
GATGCCTGGCTTCAAAATGTCCATCAGGTGTCCGTGTTTATTTAGTGTAGATGTACCCCAGATCCACCTGATCCGCGGGGCTGAGATTGTACCAGCCGGGATATGATACTCCACTGCTTTCAGCCCAAGGTTTGAAAGCCAGATATCCGTGGGTAATGAAAGCACGTTCGATGGGATAAGTCCAACTGATGGGGATGTGGATAGCCCAGGGAAGGTTATTGACGGTCTTGTAATATCGCTCGCTTTCCAGATCGGTGGTATCGTCTCCCGTTCCGAAATAAGCAGGGTTGGCATTTGCTGTGGGGGGCATATTGGGAAGATGAACCTCTTTTCCAGCTTCTCCGTTAACCAAAATAAAAGGATTGAAGGGAGCACCATAAGGAAGGGCAGCCAAGGCAATTGGTGTGGACAGAGTCATGATGAAACTGATATCCTTGTGAGGATACTTGGGCTCGCTCATTTGGGTGTTCCAAAAGATGCCATTACCAGTTACAATACCAAGATCAGCCGTGTTTTGGATAATCCTCAGTACGGCTCTGCTTCCTGCCTGGCTCAGCGTCATATCGTATTCCTCCCCATCCACCTGTCCGGAGAATATGCCGATATTTGATTGAGGGAAGGGAAATTCGATTGCGAAGCCATTGTTTCTGGCCGCTCCCACTGCCCTGAGTTTGAAGCTGGCATTGATATCCTTGATCTGATTGGAAGCGTTGAGTACCACCTGGAAGTTGTAATCCAGCACCATATCGTTCATGTCATAATCACCCTTATCAGGCCAAAGGTCTTCAAAGGCGATAGTACCCCATTGATTCTCAGCAGGTGTATATACAATGTAAGCACGGTCAGGATCCTGAGGGTATTCATCGTCGTTGTTGATCACCCCGTCCTCGTCGTCATCATGAAAAGGTATGGACATCGCAGCCGTTGCCGTGGCATATCCGGCAGGCGTTCCTCCCGGTGTTCGCAGCTTCCATACCAGCGCACCATCCCCAGGCCAGGTAACAACCGAGGTATTGACGTGGCGGCCCGGATTGAACACGGTTGGCAACAAATAATCATACTCTGAATGCGATACGAATTTGTTGTTATCTCCAAGGGGGATGTTTACAGCTACGGAATTTGGGTTGTAATAACCAAAATAAGCTGTATAGAGCCCTGTGTCATAGTCATAACGGACTGATTCCACCAGGTTCGTTACCTGGTGCAAGGCACTCAGCATGGCAATACTCATCACAAAGATGGTAAGTATAATTATGTTTTTACATTTATTCACGTCATCCTCCTAATAAGCCGGCAGGAAAGAATGATCCAGCATGTTTCCCGTGCCGATGCTCACATTTGCCACTTCATCACCATACTCTATCTTAACGGATTCCACGGTATAGGGTATATTGATCTTGGTGTGCAGTCCGTTTAGAGGATCGACAAGCCCTTTAACCAAAAGCTGTTCATTCGGGCCGTAGATTCTGACTGTCTGTTTGTACAGACCGGAAATAAAGATGTCCACGGGGCGAACCGTCTCGTAACTGAAACTATCTGGCACATTCAAGGTGTTGATATCAACCTTGGTGAGGCCATCTTTTTTTTCCGAGCAGCCCCAAAGTATCAGGCTCAGAAAAGCAATTAAAATTATGTATCTCATCGTGTACTCCTAACAATATACTGATTTTGGAGATAATATAGTGCAAAACTGGTTCCATACCGAGAATTTTATCTTCTGCATATATATCAATGAGATAGCCTTTCCCCACATTGGATATTGGTGTAATTTCTGCACAATAACCATGTTTACATTGCAAAATATGCATCATTGAGATGCTTTGAATATGCTCATCCAGTTTCGATGATGTCCGGATCAACACAAAATGGCAGGTAGTGATTCATAAAAAAATTACTTGTTAGGAACTGCAATTGCAAGTAAATTATTATGGTGTATAGAAGCACTTTCAGTTTTATAAAAGCTCAATAAGGAGAAAGAGATGAAAAGAAACCTATTTGTTGTACTCATGCTCACATGCCTGGTATCCATTGTTTTTGCCCTGCCCAGAAATCTTGTGGTCGTTGAGATCGGAACTGGTACATGGTGCCAGTATTGTCCCGGTGCGGCCATGGGTGCTGATGATTTAGTGGATAACGGCCATGCAGTCGCCATTATTGAAAATCACAATGGTGATAACTATGCCAACACCTATTCCAATGCCAGAAATACCTACTATGGCATCACAGGATACCCAACCGCCTTTTTTGACGGGTTGAATCCTACTGTGGGTGGTAGCAATACCCAGTCCATGTATTCTAACTACCTTGTCGGGGTCAATGCCCGCCTCTCAGTCGCTTCGCATTATACCATTTCAGCTGTAGGAACCATGGAAGGTAACAACATTAATTTATATGCAACCGTGCAAAAACCGGAAGACGACACAAACACCAACGTGCTCTTACATTGCGTGATTACTGAATCCGATATCCAACAGAACTGGCAAGGCCAGACTCATCTGAATTTCGTTACCAGGCTGATGGCTCCCAACCAAAGTGGATCTTCCATCAATCTGGCTACCGGTGAACAGGTCACGATTCCCCTTACCACGACCTGGAATACAAGCTGGAACATTGCCCATGCCGAAGTGATATTTTTCCTTCAAAACAACAGCACCAAAGAAATCCTGCAAGGGGTCAAATATTCCCTTCCCGGTCTACTGGGTGCTTCTCCAATTTCCACAGACGCGATTAACTTCCCGGATGTCTATGTTTCCGGAACCACCTATTCCATCTTTAACATCACGAACTATTTTGATACTCCGGTTACAGGAACCATGAGCTTTGACAACCCTGTTTTCTCGGTTGACAATCCCACCTTTACCATCCCCGGATTTCAATCCGTGCCCATCCTCGTTTACTTCAGTCCCACAGCAGCCCAGACCTATACTGGTAATCTTACTATCAACAGTAACTTACAAGAATTTGAAGTGGTTACCATCCCGCTAACAGGAACTGGATTTGTAAACAATGCTCCTGCCGCCCAGGACGTCTATGTCGATGGCCCTCCCGTGATTCATCAGGACTTGGTGGGACACTATTCTTTCAGCGATGTTGATGGCCACATCGAAGGCAACACCTCCTTCCAATGGGTGAGGATTATCGGCGGAACTCCCACTCCCATCGCCGGAGCAAACACTCCCTCTTACAGAATAGTTGAGGAAGATGTGGGATATCCCCTGGCCTTTGAAGTAACTCCCAGAGACCAGCATGGAATGGCAGGAATTCCTACCCTCAGTGAATATACCGATCCCATCATTCAGCTTCCGCCCCCTCAGAACCTCTCAGCGGCGGTTACACCTCCCAATACTGTAATCCTGAACTGGGAGAGACCAGAATATTTCGATCGTGGTTTTGTGGGATACAGGGTTTATCGTGGTGGCTTATTGGTTCAAACCATCACCAATCCCAGTACAACCACCTTCACCGATACCTACGTTCCCGATGGAACTCATGAATACTGGGTGTGTTCCCTGTTCAGCAATCCAATGCTGAATTCAGAGCCCTCCAACGTGGTCTCAGTAAATATCGGTATGGCCAATTCCGATGAGCTCGCTCCGGCCATATCACGGGTAACAGCTTTCCCCAATCCCTTCAAAAGCCATGCACACATTGAAGTGGTTGGCAAGGCAAATCGCCCGATCCGGCTGGAAATATACAACCTGAAAGGTCAGCTTGTGAACGTAATTGAAAGCAATACCGATGGCCAGGGACAAGCAACCTTGATCTGGAATGCTTTCGATGCTTCCGGCCAACAGGTTAAAAACGGGATCTATCTGTATCGCACCATCTCCGGAGAACAGACCGTCTCTGGAAAGATTGTTGTGAATAAATAACTAACCGACAAAGTCTTGATTGCTGCCCCGGTTCATAAGTTCCGGGGCTTTTTTTGTGGATGCTTTTTTTACTTATCAAGACCGTTGCACTCCTGATTTTTCGAAATACAGACTTCCAAATATGCTGGTTGTGAGGAGTAGGGCTTCGCCCTAAAACCCATTATTCAATGGTCTTTAACTGCTTATATAGTGTTTAGTTTGAAATGACATAATCCATGCCCAGCCCACCACCCAATATTGTATGGGGCTCCGCCCCATGCCCCGTTTGATTATGTCATTTCAAAGTGGAAACTGTATTATATATAATACGAATAGCGATAGAGCAGCCTGATGGCGAAAGCGATCGCCGCCTCATCAGGGAGGAGATACTCCGAATGCAGGTCATGTTCCGGATCGTTTGCACCCAGCCAGAACAGCAATCCCGGATACTGGGCTGTGAAATAGCCAAAATCCTCTCCCGTCATGGCAACCGGAGCTTCCATAAACCGATAACCCAGTTCCTCACAGGTATCCTTCAGAGTCTTTACCAGGTTCGCATCATTGACCACCGCTTCGTAGCTGCACAGGAAGTCCAGGACGTAATCCAGCTTATGTTTTTCCGCTATGGCTTTGGCCGTGACCCGAATCTGGTCGTTGACATGGTTGCGCATTTTCTGGGATAGCGTCCGGTGGGTACCTTCCAGTGTGCAGATATCCGGAACAACGTTTCGGATCACCCCGCTCTCCATTTTCCCGATGTGAAAGATCATTCTTTCTGTTTGCCCAGCTACATAATCCTTCATGGCCTTATAGAATTCAATACCGGCTTCGAGGGCGTTCTTCCCATCCTCGGGAAAGGCAGCGTGGGCTTTTTTGCCGATAAACTTCACATCAAATTCCTGAGGAATGGCAAAAAAGGTTCCCTCCCGGGATGCAAAGGTACCCAAGGGAAGCTTGGGATTGACGTGTAATGCGATCGCAGCCCGGATGTCGTAACGCTGTAAAATCCCTTCGGCAAGGATGGACTGTGCTCCTCCTTTGCCCTCTTCTGCGGGATGGAAAAGGAAAAGGAAGTTTGCAGAGGATTTACCTTCCAATATAAGGCAGATCAGACCCAGGAGGATAGCCATGTGGACGTCGTGCCCGCAGGCGTGCATCATACCTGGATGCAAGGAACTGAATGCGCAACCCGTCTTTTCCTCCAGGGGCAAAGCATCCATATCGGCCCTGAAAAGCAAATAAGACCCCTCCCCTCTGCGAAGCTCCACCAGGATGCCCGGGCTGTTTTGAAACTCATGGATGGTGATTTCTTTGAGTCTCTGTAATTCCTGGATGAGCAAAGCCTTGGTTTTATGCTCCTGGAAGGCAAGCTCAGGTATCTGGTGCAAGCGCTTGCGAATCTCGAAAGCGTCGAGCTTCATTGGTTTTTCTCCGAGTGGTATTTCAGGATACGAACTGCATTGGTGGCAGCGCCGAGCCGCACATTGTGCCCCAGATTCCAGAAGGTAAGGGATTTTTGGTCACAGCCATAACGCAAGCGGCACACCACTGAGTTATCATTGTATCCCAAATCTCTCGGGGTAACGTAGGTATTGGAATAAAAATCTATCGATTCAGCCTGACTGAGCTTTTCTTCAGCTTGTTTCAGATCGATTGCCTCATCAAATTCCGCATAGACTGATACAGAGTGCCCATGAATCACAGGCACTCTAACCGTGGTTGCGCAATACAGGATATCATCCCTGCGCAGGATTTTCCTGGTTTCATGGCGCATCTTATCCTCTTCCTGAGTGTAACCATCATCCAGAAAACCACCAATCTGGGGAATGACGTTCAGATCGATCAAATGCGGATAAATCCCCGGGTCATCTGATCCAGAACGCTGTTCCTTCAGGGTTTCGATACCTGTGTGCCCGCTTCCGGAGACGGATTGGTAAGTGGAGACCACCACTTTCCTGAGCCCAAAAAGCTCATTCAGAATAGCCAGAGGCAAAGCTATCTGGATAGTTGAGCAATTGGGATTGGCGATGATTCCCTGATAGCCCAGAAGCAGGTCTCCATTGATCTCAGGGACGACGAGTGGAATGTGTTGTTCATTGCGGAAGGCAGAGGAATTATCGATCACGGTGTTGTTGGCAGAAATCGCCAAAGGTGCATAACTGAGAGCAACTCCCGCACCTGCGGAGAAGAGCACATAATCATAGTGT